>JAQGMU010000014.1 GCA_028292195.1 Ramlibacter sp.
CCGCTCGGGTCGCTGGACGCCGCCGCCGCTGTGGCTGCCGGCGGCGCGGCTGCTCCGGCCGCAGCCGCCGACGGCGCCACTGCGGCCGCGCCGCTCAGCCTGGTCGAACAGCTGCCCTACGACGACAAGTGGCTGGCGGCGGCGCCCCCCGGCAACGAATGGCTGCACCCCCGCACCGGCTTCGTGCCGGCGCTGCCGGTGATCAAGGTCGCCGTGAAGCATGCCAAGGGCAGCCTGGTCGAACTGAAGGTCAACGGCGCCGCCGTGGATCCGCTGCGCTACGAAGGTTCCGTGCTGAACCCGACCGGCGAATGGGCCGTGTCGAACTGGCGCGCCGTCGACATTCGCGACGGGGCCAACACGCTGGAAGTCGTCATTCGCGACCCGCAGCGCGTCGTCCTGCTGCAGGAGAGCCGCGTCATTCACTATTCGTCGGCGCCGGCGCGCGTGGAGCTGGACGCGCAGCGTTCGCGGCTGGTGGCCGACGGCCGCACGTCGCCGGTGCTCGCGGTTCGCATGCTCGATGGCGAAGGCCACCCGATCCGGCGCGGCCTGACCGGCGAGTTCCAGCTGAATGCCCCTTACCAGTCGCAGCAGCAGGCCGATGCCCTGCAACGCGAGCCGCTGGCCGGCAACCTGGGCGGGCTGCCCAAGTTCCAGGTCGGCGAGGACGGCGTGGCCCTGATCCCGCTGCAGCCCACCACCCAGTCCGGCGAAGTGGTGCTGCGCTTCGCCTTCGGCCAACGGATCCAGGAGGTCCGGACCTGGCTGAGCGCCGACCTGCGCGAATGGGTGCTGGTTGGCTTCGCCGAGGGCACGCTGGCGCACAAGCGCCTGTCCGGCAACCTGGAAGCGCTGCAGGGCAGCGGCGCCGGCGAGCAGCTCACGGACGGCAATCGGGTGGCCTTCTACGCCAAGGGCCAGGTGCTGGGCCAGTACCTCGTGACGGCGGCCTACGACAGCGCCAAGCAACGCGGCACGCCGGCCGGCCAGGCGCTGAAGCAGACGGTCGACCCCAACCAGTACTACACGCTCTATGCCGACGCGACGCAGCCGCAGTTCGACGCCGCCAGCGTCAGCAAGCTGTACCTGAAGATCGAGAAGAAGCAGTTCTATGCGCTGTTCGGCGATTTCGACACCGGCCTGACCGTCACCGAGCTGGGACGCTACAGCCGCACACTGACCGGCCTCAAGTCCGAATACCAGGGCGAGCGTTTCAGCTACAACGCCTTCGCGGCGAAGACGTCGCAGAGCTTCCTCAAGGACGAACTGCAGGGCGACGGCACTTCCGGCCTGTATCGCCTGCGCGGCCGCAACCTGCTGCTGAACTCGGAGAAGATCCGCATCGAGGTGCGCGACCGTTTCCATCCCGACCGCGTCCTGTCGACCCGCGCGCTGACGGCCTACCTCGACTACCAGCTCGACCCGGTGCAGGGCACCTTGTTCTTCCGCGAGCCGATTGCCTCGCGCGACGAAGCCCTGAATCCGGTCATGATCGTGGCGGAGTACGAGACCGACGACCAGGCGGCGTCGACCTTGACCTACGGCGGCCGCGCCGCCATGAAGGTGGGCGGCAAGAGCGAGGTGGGGATCACCCGCATCCACGAGGGCACCGGCGGCCGCGAGGCCAACCTCACGGCGGTCGACGCCACGGTGCGCCTGGGCGAGAACACCAAGATCCGGGCCGAGGCCGCGACCAGCGACCGCAACACGCCGACCGGCCCGCAGAGCGGCAACGCCTGGCTGGCGGAAGCCACCCACGACGACGGCAAGATGGCGCTGCGCGCCTACGCTTCCCAGCAGCAGCCCGGCTTCGGCCTGGGCCAGCAGGCCGCGGCGGCAGCGGGCCAGCGCTCCGTCGGCGCGGACGCGCGGCTGAAGATCTCGGACCAGATCCAGGTCCAGGGCACGGCTTACCAGCAGCAGGACCTGGCGACCGGCGGCCGCCGCGAGGTGGTGGAGGGCCAGGCCGAGTGGACCGACAAGGAAGGCCTGACGCTGCGCGCCGGCGCGCGCGCCGCCAACGAGCGTGACAGCGCCGGCAACGAAGGCGAGGCCCGGCAGGTGACCGGCGGCATCTCCTACGAGATGATGGACCGCCGCCTGATCCTGCGCGCGAGCACCGACCTCGACGCCGGCAGCCGCGGCACGGTGAACTTCCCGAATCGGGTGGTGCTGGGCGCGGACTACAAGCTGACGCCCGAGACCACCTTGTTCGCCACCCAGGAATTCGCGCGCGGCGACGCGGTGAAGGCGGACACCACCCGCATCGGCCTGCGGACCAACCTGTGGGCCGGCGCCGAGATGCAGCTGGGCGGCGGCAGCCAGGGGACGCTGGACGCGAACCGCCTGTATGCCAGCATGGGGCTGGTGCAGAAGCTGAAGATCAACGACCAGTGGTCGGCCGATGTCGGCGTCGACCGCGTACAGACCCTGAAGACCACGGCCAACCCGCTCGGCCCGGCGCAGCCGCCGGCCTCCGGCACCGCCACCGCCACCAGCGCCGCGTACGGCCTGATCACCGGCGACTACACCGCGGTCAGCGCCGGCCTGAACTACCACGACGACGTGTGGAGCGGCAACGCGCGTGGCGAATGGCGCGGCAGCGACATCGACACCAAGGTGAACCTGCTGCTCGGCGCCCAGCGCAAGCTGTCGCAGGGCCGCGTGGTGGCCGCGGGCCTGTCCATCCTGAGCCAGCACGGCAGCATCGAAAGCCGCAACGTCGCGGCCCGCCTCAGCTATGCCGCGCGGCCCGCCGACAGCGACTGGATGTGGCTCGGCAAGCTCGAATACGTGGAGGACGCCAACACCAGCCTGGGCTCGCGGCTGTTCACGCGCAAGTTGATCAGCAACTTCAACGGCAACTGGAAGGCGACGCGCGACACGCAGGTGGCCGTGCAGTACGGCGCCAAGTACGTGCGCGAGATGCTGGGCGACACCAGCTACAGCGGCTACACCGACCTGTTCAGCGTGGAAGCGCGGCACGACCTGTCGGAGCGCTGGGACGTGGGCCTGACCGCCAGCGTCCTGCATTCGTGGCGCACCGGCACCCGTGCCACCCAGATGGGCGTGTCGGTCGGCTACCGTCTCACCGACAACACCTGGGTGGCGGTGGGCTACAACCAGATGGGCTTCACCGACCCCGACTTCTCCGGCTCGGAATACCGCGGCAAGGGACTCTACGTGAGCCTGCGCGTGAAGGTCGACCAGGACACCTTCGACCTGAACGACCGGGCGAAGAGCCAACTGCCGCTCAAGCCTTAGGATCGCCAGCCCATGCAGCCCCTCCTGAACACCCTCCGCAACGCCTGGCGCCGTGCCATGCGGGCGGCGTGGCCGCTGTTCCTGCCGCTGCTCGTGCTGCTGCTCGCCGCGCCGGCCCGCGCGGAGAACGTCTACATCATGGATCTCAACCTGAACGGGATCTACAGCGTGGACGTGATCAGCGGGGGGCCGGCCACGCTGCTGACGCCGATCAACCCGCCGGCCAACCCCCAGGGCTACACGCTGGCCACCCGGCCCAGCGACGGCATGCTGTTCTACCTGGACTCGAGCGGCGTCAACCCGAACCTCTGGCGCTGGAACCCGACGACGCCGAACCTGCCGCCGGTGCTGGTCGGCACGCCCGGCGCGTCCACCATCGACGTGGTGCGCCTGGGTTTCGACAGCGCCGACAACCTGATCGCGATGGACACGACCACCAACATGTGGACGCTGGACACCAGCACCGGCGGCATCCTGACCACGATCCCCCTGAGCGGCGACAAGCCGAACGCCAGCGGCGACCTGTGCCTGAACACGACGACCGGCGTGCTGTACATGGTGGCGAACCAGAACGTCTACACGGTGACGACCGCCGGCGTCAGCACGCTGCTGGGAACAGTCACGGGCGCCGGCATCACCGGCGTGGTCGGCGCCAACGGCTACGTCACCGGTTGCGCCTTCACCCACGACGGCAGCATGCTGGTCTCGCTGTACAACGGCGGCAACCTGCGCAAGCTGAACCTGGCCACGCTGGTGGCCACGGCCCTGCCGACCAGTACCGGCATGGCGAACATCGGCGACCTGTCGACCGCACCGCAGCGCGTCGCCGACCTGCGGCTGAGCAAGACCACCAGCAACAACACGCCCGGCGCCACCGCCAGCTTCACCCTGACCATCACCAACGACGGCCCGGTGCCGGTCACGGATGCCCGGGTGCTCGACGCGGTGCCGGCCGGCCTGACGGTGAGCTCGTTCACCCCGTCCCAGGGCACGTATTCGACGGCGACGGTCGGCATCTTCCCGGCCGGCACCTGGCGTGCCGGCGCCCTGGCCGTCGGCGCATCCGCCACCCTGACCATGAACGTCGACGTGGTGGGCGCCACCCCGGTCACCAACACGGCCCAGATCAGCTATTCCGACCAGTTCGACCCCGACTCCACGCCGAACAACGGCGTGGCCAGCGAGGACGACCAGGCGTCGGTGCTGGTCACGCCCAGCCCGGACCTGCAACTGACCAAGACGGCCAACGGCAGCTTCACCGTGGGCCTCAACGGCAGCTACTCGATCACGGCCAGCAACAGCGGCTCGTCCTCCACGACCGGCGTCTACACGGTGACCGACGTGCTGCCCGCGACCCTCACTTACGTCTCGGCCGCGGGCACGGGCTGGGCCTGCGGCAATGCCGCCGGCACCGTCACCTGCACCAGCAACGCGGTGATCGGCCCGCGGGCCGGCAATCCCAATGCCATCACGCTGACGGTGCTGCCGGCGGCGGGGGCTGCGCCCAGCGTCACCAACACCGCCTCCATCGCCGGCGGCGCCGAGCCGGCCAGCAACAACGGCAACAACAGCAGCTCGGCCAGCACGGTCGTCTGCAGCAGCAACTGCCCCGACCTGCGGGTCAACAAGACGCTGTCCACGCCGAGCATGACCGTCGGCACGGCGGCGACCTATACGCTCAGCGTCACCAACGTCGGCGGCACCACCACCGGCATCGTTTCCTACTCGCTGCTTGATCCGCTGCCCACCGGCATCACCCTGTCCGCCATCCCCGTCGCGGGCGTGGGCTGGATCTGCCTGGCGGCCGCGCCGAACAACGTCGTCGGCGGTACGGGGGTTTCCTGCACCCGCTCCACCCCGCTGCTGGCAGGCGCCACGTCCCCCACGGTGACGTTCACGGTGAACGTGGCCAACACCGCCGTGCCGCAGGTGGTGAACACGGCCACCGTCAGCGGAGGCGGCGAGCCACCGGCGGCGCAGGGCAACAACAGCACCTCGCTGACCACGCCGGTCGTCGACTTCGACCTGAGGATCTCGAAGGCGGCCGGCAGCCTGGCCGTGGGGGCGACCTCCACCTATACCTTCACCGTCTCCAACTCGGGCGGCCGGGCCACGACCGGCACCTACAGCTTCACCGACAACCTGCCCGCGGGCGTCACCATCCGCAACAACACAGGCGGCCTCGGCTGGGTGCTGGGCGCGGGCTGGACCTGCGCCCTCAACGGCGACCAGGCCGGCGCCAACGCGCTCGGCAACTCGCACATCTACTGCGCCAGTTCCACCGTGATCGCCGCCGGAGCCAGCTCCACCACGGTGGTCGTTCCCGTCACCGTGGCCGCGGCCGCCGCGCCATCGGTCACCAACACGGTGAACGTCGCCGGCGTCCAGGAGGCGGCGGCCCTGGCGGGCAACAACTCGTTCTCGCTGACGACGGCGGTGATCGCGCCGGACCTGGTGGTCACCAAGTCGCACAACGGCTCGTTCGCCGTCGGCGTGAACGAGCAATACACGGTCACCGCGACCAACATCGGCCAGCAGACGAGCACGGGAACGATCACGGTGGTCGACACCTTGCCCGCCGGCCTGACCTATGTGTCGGCGGCCGGCACCGGCTGGGTCTGCGCGTTCGCCGCGCCCAAGGTCACCTGCACCTGGGCCGCGGCGCTCGCGGACAACACTTCGGCCAACCCGATCGTCATCACCGTGACGCCGACCGCGGCTGCGGCAGCGGCGTCGCCGGTCGTCAACAGCGTCACCGTCTCCGGCGGCAGCGAACCGGTCGGCAACGGCGGCAACAACACCGCCAACGATTCGACCGCCGTCTCCTATCCGCCGGTGATCGCCAAGTCCTTCGCGCCGGCGAGCATTCCGGCAGGGGGCACGTCCACGCTTACGCTGACTTTCACGAACCCGGTGGGAAGTTCGCTCGCCTCGCTCACCGGCGTGGCCGTGACCGATCCGTTCCCGGCCGGCCTGGCGGTCGCCAACCCGCCTGCCGTGGTCAACACCTGCGGCTTCGCGGTGAACACCGGATCGACGCAGGGCGACACGCTGCTGGACGTGTCCGGCGGCACCATCGGCGCGGCGGGCACCAGTTGCCAGATCTCGGTGCGGGTCACCGGCACCGGCGTCGGCGCGCTCGTCAACACCACCGGCCAGGTCCGCAGCAGCAATGCCGGCATCGGCAACACCGCGACCGCAACGCTGACCACCACCGCGCCCGGCTCGCCCATCCTGACCAAGGTCACCTCGCCCAACCCCGTGGGCATCGGCGAGCCCTCGCTGCTGACGTTCACCATCACCAACAAGGCCACGGTCACCAACGACATGGGCTTCAAGGACACGCTGCCGGCCAACGTGACGGTGGCGCCCAGCGGCGCCTTCGGCGGCACCTGCGCCAGCAACACGGGCACGGCGCTGGGCCGCGTCGGCATACCCGGCACCAACACGCTGACGATCACCGGCATCGACCTTGCCGCCAATGCCAATTGCACGGTCACCATCCCGGTCCGCAGCAACGTGGCCGGCAGCTATGCCAACACCACCGCCAACATCACCGCCCTGCTTGCCGGACTGACGGCGGCCACCGTCAACGACACCCTGGTGGTGGAGGCGGTGTCGCTCACCAAGTCCTTCACCCCGACCTCCGTGCAGGTGAACGCCACGTCCACCATGGCTTTCCTGTTGAACAGCGGGCCCGGCCTGGCGGAGTCGAACAACATCGCCTTCACGGAAACCTTGCCCGCGGGGGTGGTGCTGGCGGCGACACCGACGGCCTCGCAGTGCGGGGCCACGGTGACGGGCGCGGCCGGAGGCACCACCGTGGCTGTCAGCGGCGGCACCCTGGCCCAGGGCCAGGCCTCCTGCACCATCAGCGCGGTCGTCACTTCATCGGCTCCGGCCACGTACAACAACGCCGCCGCCAACGTGACCGGCCTGTCGATCAACCTCGTCAACAACGTAACGGCCACCCTGACCGTCACGCCGCTGCCCGGCAGCCTGCCGGGCCTGCTCAAGACCAACGGACAGGCGAGCATCAGCCCCGGCGACACGACCACGTACGTGATCACGGTCAGCAATACCAGCGGCGGCACGATGAGCGGCGGCACCGCGGTGGTGTTCAAGGACCCGGCGGTGGCCAACCTTGCCGTCGGCACCGCCGCTTGCGCGGCGCAGGGCGGTGCCACCTGCCCGGCCCTGGCCAGCGCGGCGATGATCACCGCCATGCAGGGGGCCGGCTTGACGGTGCCTTCGATGCCGAACAACAGCACCGTGGTCTTCACCGTGACGGCGCAGCTGACCGGCAATCCGGCCGGCACGCTCACCAACGTCGCCACCGCCACGGCCAACGGCGGCACGACGACCGCGCAGGACAGCGACACCATCGTCTATCCGAGCCTGACGAACTCCAAGACGGTGGCGGTGCTCAGGGATCCCGTCAACGGCGTCACCAACCCGAAGAACATCCCGGGTTCGGAGACGCTCTACACGATCACGGTGGCGAACGGCGGCCAGGGGCGCGTCGACAGCGGCACCCTGAGCATGGTCGACCCGGTCCCGGCGAACACGGCGCTGTTCGTGGGCAACCTCGGGGGCTCGCCGGCCGGGCCGGTGACCTTCGCCGACGCCGGCAGCGGTCTCACCCTGACGTTCACCGCGCTGAATTCGTTGGCCGACGACATCGATTTTTCCAATGACGGCGGCGCCACCTGGGCTTATTCGCCGGTGCCGGACGCGAACGGCTACGACGCCGCGGTCACCCACGTGCGCATCCGCCCGCAGGGACGGATGGCCGGCTGGAGCGGCGCCGGACCGTTCCCGGCGTTCAGCCTGGGTTTCAAGGTCCGATTGAACTGACGGCTATTGCAGCCGCGCCTTGTGCCGCGCGATCTGCGCGCGCACCTGGGCCGGCGCGGTGCCGCCCAGCGTGTTGCGGGCGTTGAGCGAGCCGCGCAGCGACAGTGCCTCGAACACGTCCTGCGCTATCGCCGGGTTGAACTGCTGCAGCGCCGCCAGCGGCAGCTCGCCCAGGTCCACGCCCTGCGCCGTCGCCGCCTTCACCGCATGCGCCACGACTTCGTGGGCATCGCGGAAGGGCAGGCCCTTCTTCACCAGGTAGTCGGCCAGGTCGGTGGCGGTGGCGTAGCCCTTGCGCGCGGCCTTTTCCATCGCTTCCGGCATCACCGTGATGCCGCCGGCCATCTCCGCGAAGATCCGCAGGGTGTCCTTGAGCGTGTCGACGGTGTCGAACAGCGGCTCCTTGTCTTCCTGGTTGTCCTTGTTGTAGGCCAGCGGCTGGCCCTTCATCAGGGTGATCAGGGCCACCAGGTGGCCCACCACCCGCCCGGTCTTGCCCCGCGCCAGTTCCGGTACGTCCGGGTTCTTTTTCTGGGGCATGATGGATGAGCCGGTGGTGAACCGGTCGGCAATCCGGATGAAGCCGAAGTTCTGGCTCATCCAGAGTATCAACTCCTCGGAGAAACGGCTCACGTGCACCATGACCAGGCTGGCGGCGGCGGCAAACTCGATCGCGAAGTCGCGGTCGCTCACCGCATCCAGCGAGTTCTGGCACACGCCCTCCATCCCCAGCTCGCGCGCCACCCACTCGCGGTCCAGCGGGTAGGTGGTGCCGGCCAGCGCCGCCGCGCCCAGCGGCAGCCGGTTCACGCGCTTGCGCACGTCCAGCATGCGCTCGTGGTCGCGGGCGAACATCTCCACGTAGGCCAGCATGTGGTGGCCGAAGCTCACCGGCTGCGCCACCTGCAGGTGGGTGAAGCCGGGCATCACCACGTCGACGTTCTGTTCGGCCAGAGTGAGCAGCGCCTGCTGCAGGTCGGCCAGCAGCACGACGATCAGGTCGATCTCGCCGCGCAGCCACAGGCGCACGTCGGTGGCCACCTGGTCGTTGCGGCTGCGGCCGGTGTGCAGGCGCTTGCCGGCGTCGCCCACCAGCTGGGTCAGGCGCGCCTCGATGTTCAGGTGCACGTCTTCCAGGTCCAGCTTCCACTCGAAGGCGCCGGACTCGATCTCGGAGCGGATTTGAGCGAGGCCCTGGCGGATGGCGGCCAGGTCGGCGTCGGCGATCACCCCCTGGCGCGCCAGCATGGCGGCATGGGCCAGCGAGCCGGCGAGGTCGGCCTGCCACAGGCGCTTGTCGAAGAAGACGCTGGCGGTGTAGCGCTTGACGAGGTCGCTCATGGGCTCGCTGAACAGCGCGGACCACGCCGCGGACTTGTGATCGAGTTGGCTCATAGGGGATGCACGGATGCCGGGAAAGAAGGGGAACGGCGTCGATTCACCAATAATGAAGGCTCGAGGGCTTCGCGATGAACGACTCGCAACTATTATCGGCGTTCCAGGAACTGTCCCGGACGCCCGCCAAGCAGCGGGTGCCGCGGCGGGTGCTCGTGTTCGACGCCTGCCAGCTGGGCGTGGTGCTGCGCGCGCTGCTGTTCGTGGAGGCCGTGATGGCCGTCGGCGCCATGTTCGGCGCGGTCGGCGTGGTGAACTGGGTCGAGCGCATGGCCTTCCTGAGCGGCGCCGCGCTGCCCGGCACCCTGGGCTGGCTGGTGCTGGCCTGCAGCCTGAAGAAGCTGCTGGCCCGCCTGCCGCCGATCGGCCAGCAGCTTTGCGGCGTGGCGCTGGGTGCGATTTCGGGGCTGTATGGCTGCGGCCTGCTGGCGCTGGTGATGCGGCAGGACAGCAGCCCGTGGCTGGCCTCGGCCTGCGCCGGCGCGCTGCTGTCCTCGGTGCTGGTGGCGGCGCTGGTGCTGCGCGCCAAGGGCCGGATGCCGGCCGACACCACCGCCCGCCTGGCGGAACTGCAGGCCCGCATCCGGCCGCACTTCCTGTTCAACAGCCTGAACAGCGCCATCGCGCTGGTGCGCGAGGACCCGGCCCGGGCCGAGGCCTTGCTGGAAGACCTGAGCGAGCTGTTCCGGCACGCGCTGGTGGAGCAGGGCGATTCGGCCACCCTGGCCGAGGAGGTGCTGGTGGCCCGCCGCTACCTGGCCATCGAACAGGTGCGCTTCGGCGAGCGGCTGCAGGTGGAGTGGGCGATCGACCCGCGGGCCGGCAGCGCGCGGGTGCCCGCTTTGTTTCTGCAGCCGTTGGTGGAAAATGCGGTCAAGCACGGGGTGGAACCCAGTCCGACCGGCGCCGAGGTGAAGATCACCACCCAGCGCCGCGGCAGCGTGGTGGTGATCAAGGTCACCAACACGGTGCCGGCCGGGCAGGGCCGGCCGGGGCACGGCGTGGCGCAGGACAACGTGCGCGACCGCCTGCGCCTGCTGCATGATGTACAGGCCCAGTTCCAGACGGCGTTGATCGACGGGATGTACCAGGTGCGGATGGAGGTTCCGGCATGAGCCGGACCGGGTGCTCTTTGACTGGCGAGGGAGAACAACAATGGGGTTGAAAGTCCTGCTGGTGGACGACGAACCGCTGGCGCGCTCGCGGCTGCGCACCCTGCTGGCCGAATGCGGCTCGCCCGGGGTGGAGGTGGGGGCCGAGGCCGCCAATGCCGCCCAGGCCATGGAGCACCTGCGGCGCCAGTCTTTCGACGCGGTGTTGCTGGACATCCACATGCCGGGCGCCGACGGCCTGGCGTTGGCCAGCGTGCTGCGTGGCCTGCCGGATGCGCCGGCCGTGGTGTTCGTGACGGCCTATGCGGAGCATGCGGTCACCGCCTTCGAACTGGAGGCGGTGGACTACCTGGCCAAGCCGGTGCGGCTGGAACGGCTGGAGGCCGCCCTGGGCAAGGTGGAGCGCCTGGTGCAGGCCCGCGCCGGCGGCCTGGAGATCGAGCAGGAGGTGCTGGTGATCCAGGACCGCGGCCGCACCGAGCGCGTCCCCGTGACCGAAGTGCTCTATTTCAAGGCCGAACTGAAGTACATCACCGTCCGCACGGCGGCCCGCAGCTACATCCTCGATGGCTCGCTGAGCGACCTCGAGGACCGCCACGGCGCGCAGTTCCTGCGGGTGCACCGCAATGCGCTGGTGTCGCGCCGCGCGGTGCGGGCGCTGGAAAAGCATTTCGACCCCGAAGAGGGCGAGGGCTGGGCGGTGCGCCTGACCGGCATCGACGAATCGCTGGCGGTGTCCCGCCGCCAGCTGAGTGCCGTACGGGAGGCGCTGGCAAGTTGATATCCGACTCCGACAACAGCGTCGTCCCGACCCCCGCGCCGGTGGACCCGCGCGACCCGCCGCGCGTGCTGCTGCACATGCCGGTGGACATCCGCAGCATGTCGCTCGTAGTGCTCACCGTGCTGGCCATCCTGGCCGCGCTGCGCTGGGCCAGCGCCTTCTTCATCCCGCTGATGGTGGGGCTGGTGTTCAGCTATGCGCTGTCGCCGGTGGTCGAGTGGCTGGCGCACCGCAAGGTGCCGCGCGCGCTGAGCGCCGCGGTGCTGATCCTGGGCATCCTGGGCGGCATGGGCGCGGCGGTGTACTCGTTCGCCGACGACACCAACGACCTGATCACCTCGCTGCCGCAGGCGGCCCGCAAGCTGCGCGATTCGCTGCACCGCGCCCGCGCTCCCACGCGGTCGGACAGCACCATCGACTCCGTGCAGAAGGCTGCCGCGGAACTGCAGCGGGCGGCCGACGAAGCGGGCGGCAGCGCGCCCGCCTCCAGTCCCGGCGGCCCCGCCCACGTGATCGTCGAGAAGGCGCGCTTCGACCTGCGCGACCACCTGTGGTCCGGCACCCTCGGCCTCGCCACGGCGGTCGGGCAGATCGTCATGGTCACCTTCCTGACCTACTTCATGCTGATTTCGGGCGACACCTTCCGCCGCAAGCTGGTGAAGATCACCGGGCCCGGGTTCGCCGAGAAGAAGCTGACCGTGCAGGCGCTGGAGGAAATCAACACCCAGATGCAGCGTTACCTGCTGGTGCAGCTGCTGGCCGGCGTGGGCACCGGCGTGGCCACGGGGATCGCGTTTGCCCTCATCGGCCTGAACCATGCGGCCGTCTGGGGCATCGCCGCCGGGGTGCTGAGCCTGGTCCCCTACATCGGCTCGACCGTCGTGACGGTTTTGTCGGCGCTGGTCGCCTTCATGCAATTCGGCGACGTCCGGTCGGCGGTGCTGGTGGGCGGCAGCTCGCTGGTGATAGACACGATCAAGGGCTACGTGGTGCTGCCCTGGGCCACCAGCAAGGCCAGCAGCATGAACGCCGTGGCGGTCTTCATCGGCGTGCTGGCCTGGGGCTGGCTGTGGGGCGTGTGGGGGCTGCTGCTGGGGGTGCCGATCCTGATGGCGG
>JAQGMU010000045.1 GCA_028292195.1 Ramlibacter sp.
TCGCTGTTCTTGAGTTGCGAGCGCAGGTCGAGGTTCATCGAGCCGATGACGGCGAGCCGCTGGTCGATGAACACCGCTTTCGAATGCAGGCTGGCGCGCGACTGGGTCCCGCTCTTGGAACCGCCGGGGCCGCTGCCCAGCCCGATGCCGACACCGCTGCTGGAGGCAGCCTTGCTGCCGCCGTGCGAGCCGATCAGGTTGGCGACCGTCGCCGGGTCGGAACGCATTTCGTAGATTTCCACGCCCATGGCCAGCAGCGTGCTGCGATAGCGGGCGTAGCCCGCGTGGGCGGCCGGCGCGTCGTTGGAGGCCAGGGAGTTGGTCAGCACGCGGATGCGCACGCCGCGTTGGCGCAACTGCTTGTAGACGGCCATCATCTGTTCGCCTGGCACGAAGTAGGGCGAGATGATCAGCACGTCGCTTTGCGCCGCCTGCATCAGCGACAGCAGGCCGTCGATCACGGTCTCGCCGGCGTTCACCTCGTCGTCGCCGGGGCCGACCTTGCCGGGCTGGTCGACCAGCAGGGTGGCGGGGGCCCAGAACAGCGGCACCGTGCGCAGGTCGAGTGCCGGCCGGTCGACCTTGTCCGCCGCCGCCGCAGTGACTTCGGGCAGCACGGTGGCGCTGGCCGTGATCGGCAGCGACGGCGTCGGTGCGGACGCGGCCTGGCCCGCCACGGAGGTGCCCTGGGGCGCGGACGCGGCGGCCTGCGGCTTGCGCAGCGCCTCGATGTCCTTCTGGTCCAGCAGCGTCTGCACCGGGTAGGCCAACTCGTCGTTCCAGAAGCGGTCGAAGCTGGCCGACATGTCGCGCACGATGCGGCCCGCGGCCAGCACGTCGAGGTCGACGAAATTCTGCTTGTCGCTGGTGCCGAAATAGGCATCGCCTAGGTTGCGGCCGCCGGCAATGCCCCAGGCGTTGTCGGCGAGGAACAGCTTGTTGTGCATGCGCTTCTGCATGCGGTCGAAGTCGTACAGCGACGTGACGATGCGGCCGATCATGTTGCTGCGCGAGCCGCGCACCGGGTTGAACAGCCGCATCTCGACGTTCGGCTCGAAGGCGAGCCGCAGCACCTGGGCGTCTTCCCCGACCGAGTTGAAGTCGTCGATCAGGATGCGCACGCGCACGCCGCGCCGTGCCGCCTCCCGCACCCCGCTTAGCAGCACTTCGGTGCTGGCGTCGGCGTGGATGGCGTAGTACTGCAAGTCCAGGCTGCGGGTGGCGCCCTCGATCAGGGCGATGCGGCTGGCCAGCGCGGTTTCGACGTCTTCCATCACCTTGAAGGCGGAATCGCTGCGGGCAGCCGCCTGCGTGCGGCGGGCCTGCACCAGCTGGCCTAGCGGCGTCTGCTCCGGCTGCGCGAAGGCGGTCGTGCGGGTGCGATTGACGTTGGCGGGCAAGCTGGCGCAGCCGGTGGCCCAGCTCAGGAGCAGGGCGGCGGCGGCCCAGCGCCACGAGCCGGCGCGGAAGGGAAAACGTGTGGCTGGTGCTGAGGTATGCATGGGCTCCCGGACTTTAGCCCCCGCCCCCTCTTTAAGGGGTTACCGCAAGGTCAGCAATGGCCACGACTCGCTGACGGCGCGCACCTACAGCTGGCCCAGGGTTTCCCAGCGTTCGAGGGCCCGCATCAGCTCACCCTCGATCTGCTCGCTGCGTTGCGCCAGCTGCGCGGCGCGGGCGGCATCGTCGCGGTACAGCGCCCCGTCGGCCAGCTTGGCCTGGATCGCCTGCTGCTCCTGCTCCAAGGCCTGGATGCGGCCTGGGAGCGACTCGAGTTCGCGCTGGTCCTTGTAGCCAAGCTTGCGCTTGGGCGCGCTCGCGGGCGCGGGTGCGGCGGCCGGCGCTTTCTCGCGCGCCGGAGTGGCGGCGGGCGCCGCCTGTGCCGCCGCGATCTCGCGGGAGCGGCGCGACTGCGTGAGCCAGTCTTCCACGCCGCCTTCGTATTCGCGCCAGCGCCCATCGCCCTCGAAGGCGATGGTGCTGGTCACCACGTTGTCGAGGACCGCGCGGTCGTGGCTGACCAGGAACACGGTGCCTTCATAGTCCTGCAGCAGGTCCTCCAGCAGTTCCAGCGTGTCGATGTCGAGGTCGTTGGTGGGCTCGTCGAGCACCAGCACGTTGGCCGGCCGTGCGAACAGGCGTGCCAGCAGCAGCCGGTTGCGCTCGCCACCGGACAGCGAGCGCACCGGCGAGCCGGAGCGTGCCGGCGAGAACAGGAAGTCGCCCAGGTAGCTCTTGACGTGCTTGCGTTGCTTGCCGATCTCTATCCATTCGCAGCCGGGGCTGATGAAGTCCTCCAGCGAGGCGTTGGGGTCGAGCGCGGTGCGCATCTGGTCGAAGTAGGCCACCTGCAGGTTGCTGCCCAGGCGTATCTTGCCGCTGTCGGGGGCCAGCTCGCCCAAGATCAGCTTCAGCAGCGTGGTCTTGCCGGAGCCGTTGGGGCCGACCAGCCCCACCTTGTCGCCGCGCAGGATGGTGGAACTGAAGCCGCGCACCACCGTGCGCTGCCCGCCGCCTTCGGCGGGGAACGACTTGGACACCTCGGTCAGTTCGGCGACGATCTTGCCGCTGCCCTGGCCGCTGGCGATGTCCATGCTGACGCGCCCGAGCACGTCGCGCCGCTCGGTCCGGCGCGCGCGCAGCTGCTGCAGGCGGACGATGCGGCTCTGCGAACGCGTGCGGCGCGCCTCCACGCCCTTGCGCACCCAGACCTCTTCCTGCGCCAGCAGCTTGTCGGCCTTGGCGTTGACGACCGCTTCCTGCATCAGCTGGTCGGCCTTCAGCGTCTGGTACTGGCTGAAGTTGCCGGGGTAGGAGAGCAGGCGGCCGCGATCGAGCTCCACGATCCGGGTCGCCACCCGGTCGAGGAAAGTGCGGTCGTGCGTGATCAGCATCACGCTGCCGGGGAAATCCAGCAGCATGTTCTCCAGCCACTCGATCGAGTCGAGGTCCAGGTGGTTGGTCGGTTCGTCCAGCAGCAGCACGTCGGGCCGCCGCACCAGTGCCTGCGCCAGCGCGACCCGCTTGCGGTTGCCGCCCGACAGGGTACCGATGAGGGCGTCCGGCTCCAGGTGCAGCCGTTGCAGCGTCTCGCCGACACGCTGCTCCCAGTTCCAGCCGTCCTGGGCCTCGATCAGGCCTTGCAGGGCATCGAGGTCGCCCTGGCTGTGGGTGTAGCGGTCGACCAGTTCGATGACGTCGGCCAGGCCCTCGCGGACCGCCGCGAAGACGGTGCGGTCTTCGTCCAGCACCGGCTCCTGGGCGACGAAGGCGATGCGCAGGTTCTGTTGCCGCTGCAGCGTGCCGTCGTCCTGGCGCTCCATGCCGGCAAGGATCTTGAGCAGGGAGGACTTGCCGGCGCCGTTGCGTCCGATCAGGCCGACGCGCTCGCCGGGCTGCAGTGAGAAGTCGGCGTGGTCCAGCAATGCGACGTGGCCGAAAGCCAGCTGGGCGTCGACGAGTGTGATCAGGGCCATGGAATCCGCGGGGAAAGCGTTGGAGGGTATCACCGCGGCGACGGCGCAACAGGGTCATTCGCCGGATACGGTCGGCTTGGCTATAGTCGGATCAACAGGTGCGGGGAGGGTTCCTTGGAACTGAACATCAACGGCGGCCGCCGGGACGTCCAGGCCGACCCGGCCATGCCGCTGCTGTGGGTGCTGCGCGACCTGCTCGCCATGACCGGTACCAAATACGGCTGCGGCGTCGCCGCTTGCGGGGCCTGCACGGTGCGCGTCGACGGCCAGGCGGTGCGCTCCTGCGTGGTGCCGGTCGGCAGCGTCGCCGGCAAGAAGATCCAGACCATCGAGGGCCTCGCGCCGGCCGGCAAGGCCCATCCGCTGCAGGCCGCCTGGATCACCGAACAGGTGCCGCAGTGCGGCTACTGCCAGAGCGGGATGCTGATGGCGGCTGCCGCCTTGCTGGAAAAGAAGCCCAAGCCGACCGACGCCGACATCGACGAGGCCATCACCAACATCTGCCGCTGCGGCACCTATCAGCGCGTCCGTGCGGCCATCAAGCGCGCGGCTGGGGTGAAGGTGTGAAGCGCCGCACCTGGCTGCTGGGGACGACCGTGGGCGCGGGTGCGTTGCTGGTCGGCTGGTCGCTGACGCCGCAGCGCTCGCGGCTCGGCCTTGGCAGCCTGATGCAGCCGGGCGAGCACGACATGGCCCTGAACGGCTGGATCAAGGTGATGCCCGATGGCACGGTGGTCCTGGCCATGCCGCGCAGCGAAATGGGGCAGGGCGTGCACACGGCGCTGCCCATGCTGGCCGCCGAGGAACTGGACGTGCCGCTGTCGGCCATGCGCATCGAGCAGGCCGGCGCCGACGCGATCTACGGCAACGTCGCGATGCTGGTGGCGAGCCTGCCCTTCCACCCCGAGGAGGAAGAGCGCGAGGACGGCTTCGGCCGCGTCAAGGCCAGCCGCTGGCTGGTGGGCAAGGTGGCGCGCGAACTGGGCATCAATGCGACCGGCGGCTCGTCCAGCGTGGCCGACGCCTGGGAGGTCGTGCGCATCGCTGCGGCCACGGCGCGTGCCTCGCTGGTTGGCGCCGCTTCGCTGCAGTGGAAGCTGCCGGTGGAAGACCTGAGCGTGGCCAACGGCGTGGTGTCGCATCCCTCGGGGCTGTCCGCTCCCTATGGCGAACTCGCCCGGCAGGCCGCGGCCACCCCGCCCGGCGAGGTCAAGCTGAAGGACCGCAAGGACTGGCGCCTGATCGGCCGGCCGGCGCCGCGGCTGGACCTGGCGGCCAAGGTCAACGGCACGGCCCGCTTCGGCATCGACATCCGGCTGCCCGGGATGCTGCATGCGGCGCTGCGGCTCAGCCCGATGCTCGGCGGCGCGCCCGGACGCATCGACGCGCAGGCCGCGCTGGCGATGCCGGGCGTGCGGCGGCTGGTGCAGTTGCCGGCCTTCGCCGGTTCGGCCTCCGGCATTGCGATCGTCGCCGACAGCCATTGGCAGGCGCAGCAGGCGGTGCGGGCGGTGGAAGTCGAGTGGCTGGCGCGGCCGCAGGGGCCGCTCGATACCCGGGTCATCGCGAAGGACCTGGAACAGGCGGTGAAGTCCCGTCCGGGCCATGAGTTCCACGTGAGGGGCGATGTGGAACAGGCCGAGCGCGGCGGCTCCCGCACGATCGAGGCCTGGTACAGCGCGCCCTATCTCGCGCACGCAACGCTGGAGCCCATGAATGCCACGGCCCGCGTACAGGGAGACCGGGTCGAGATCTGGGCTCCTACCCAGGTGCCGCAGATGTGTCGCGGCGTAGCGGCGCGGGTGGCGCGCGTGCCGGTCGCCAACGTGGACATGCATGTCACGTTGCTGGGCGGCGGCTTCGGCCGCCGGCTCGAAGTGGACTACGTTGCCCAGGCCGTGCGCATCGCGATGGACCTGCCGGGGGTGCCCGTGCAGCTGCTGTGGTCGCGCGAGGAAGACACGGCGCACGACTTCTACCGGCCCATGCACGTGGCGCGGCTGCGCGCCACTTTCGACCGCGCGGGGCAGCCGTCGGCGCTGCAGATCAAGTCCGCGGGCGACGCGATCACGCCCCGCTGGACGGAGCGCGGCATGCCGGCGCTGGCCGCGCCGGTCGAAATGCCGGACAAGACCGCTTCGGAAGGACTGTTCGACCAGCCGTATGGGTTTGCCCACCAGAAAATGGAGCACGTGTTTACCCGGTCCGGCGTGCCCGTGGGGTTCTGGCGCTCCGTCGGCCATTCGCACAATGCCTTCTTTGCGGAATCCTTCATCGATGAGATCGCGGCGGAGCTCAAGCGCGACCCGGTGGAGCTGCGCCGCGGGCTGTTGAAGGGCGCGCCGCGCCACCTGGCGGTGCTCAACCTGGCGGCGGCGCGCGCCGGCTGGGGTAGCAAGTTGCCCCTCGGCCGTGCCCGTGGCGTCGCCCTGCACGAATCGTTCGGCTCCATCGTCGCGCAAGTGGCCGAGGTTTCGCTGGACGCTGGACAGCCGCGCGTGCACCGCGTGGTCTGCGCCATCGACTGCGGCACAGCGGTCAATCCGAACATCATTGCCCAGCAGATGGAAGGCGCTGTCGTGCTGGCGCTTACCGCTGCGCTGTACGGCCGCATCGACGTTCACGAAGGCAAGGTGCAGCAAGCGAACTTCACTTCCTATCCCATGCTGCGGCTCGCCGCGACGCCGCTGGTAGAAACCTGGATCGTGCCGAGCGAGCGGCCCCCCGCTGGCGTGGGCGAGCCCGGTGTGCCGCCGCTGGCGCCCGCAGTGGCGAATGGCCTGTTCGCCCTCAACGGGCGCCGCTACCGGTCGTTACCGCTGGCGGGCTAGTGGGGCTTACCCGCGCCGTGCTATAGTTGCGGGCTCGGCTGATTGCAGCGAACGAACTGTTCGCCGCTAGCGGCGGGGACCGAAAGTGCACGCAGGTTTCGACCGACACAAAAAGTCGGTATAGAATCTAAGGCTCCGCTGCTGACGAGGACGCTGGAAACGGCAACCAAGACGACGGTGGAAAATTTCGAAAAGCTTGACGGACTGCTAAAAAATCTGTCATAATCGAAGGCTTCGCTGATCGCAGCGGGGTTAGGCCAAGAAGGTAGACGCAACGTCGAGTTCTTGCCGGGTTCATTAAAAACATACAGCCGATAAGCGTGGGCGTTTGATGGCGA
>JAQGMU010000054.1 GCA_028292195.1 Ramlibacter sp.
CTTCGACCCCTTCTTCACGACCAAGGAGGTGGGCGTCGGAACGGGCCTGGGGCTGTCGCTGGTGATGCGCATCGTGACGCAGGCCGGCGGGGCGATCGACGTGCAGAGCACGCCGGGGGCGGGCAGCGTGTTCACCATCTACCTGCCGCGTGCCGGGGAAGCGCCCGAGGAGTCGCAGGATGCCAAGGGAGAGCTGCCGCGCGGGCGTGGGCAGCGGGTGATGGTCGTGGACGACGAGGAATCGCTGCTGGAGTGGACGACGGACGCGCTGCGCGAGCTGGGCTACGAGCCCGTGGGGTACGGGTCGGCGCGAGTCGCCCTGGAGGCGTTCCGCATGCATCCCGACGACTTCGACATCCTGGTCACCGACCTGCGCACGCCCGGCATGTCGGGCGAGGTGCTGATCCGGCAGGCGAGGCATCTCCGGCCGCTGTTGCCGGCCATCCTGGTGAGCGGCTACGTCGGCGATGCCTCGGCAACCGGCGGCAGTTCGGCGGACGAGGTGCTCACCAAGCCCCTGCGGACCAAGGCGCTCGCGACCAGCCTGGCCAGGGTTCTCGGCATCGGCTGAGCGCCTCAGTGGCTTGCCGCCAGCAGGGACTCACCGGAGACCCAGGCGACCACCTGGTCCAGAACGTTCCCGGTCGCTGCGTTGATGCCCTCGACGGCCCCCGCCGCATTCCGGGTGGTGACCGGAACGGTGGCCGTGAACGTGCGGCGGCGCGCGACGATGTGCTGTCCGGGGTCGCTCAGGACGGCGGTCAGCGAAATGCGCGCGAACCCCGGACCGGACGTTGCGTCGTGGTACATCTCTTCGAGATGCGTGGACAGCACCAGCGTTCCCTTCACGCCTTCGCCGGTGAAGGCCACGAGGTCGAATCCGCCGCTGCGGGCCAGCCGCTCGGCCAGCAGGGCGCCGAGCCGGCGGCTGGGCGGCTCGGTCCAGCGATTGAGCTGATAGTAGGAGCGCGTGCCGGGCGAACCGCTGTACACGATCGCCTGCGCCTCGTAGAAGCTGGACGCGGTCGTCGGCGCAACGAGGAGCGTTGCTCCCGGGTGCGCGGTCCGTGTCATGTGCGCCGCCGGCGCGGTGCCCTCCAGGAGGTGATAGCGTGCCGGAGCATGCACGCCGGCGCCGGCACACGCCGCCAGGAACACGGGAAGGAGCAGGACGCTGGCGAGTTTCATGGCATTTCCTCTCCCGGGCCGAGGCTTCCGCCCGGCGGCCCGAACAGCAGCGCGCGGGGATTGCCGAGCCCGCGCGAAGTATCGGCGAACGCATCCGCCGCCGAGCGGACCTTCTCGCCGGTGACCCGCAGCTCGATGTCGGCGTTTTCCGCGACGCCTTCGGCCCGGCGCGCCAGGCGGGCGACGTCGCCGCCGACCTGCTGCACGACGGCGCTTGCATCGTCGAGGCGGCTGCCCGCCTGCGCGCCCAGCTGGTCGTAACGATCGGCCAGGCGATGCAGGTCGCCCGAGGCCTGCCGCGTCGTGGCCTCCAGCGCCTGCGCCGCGCGGCCGATCGCGACCAGCGTGTCGGCAAGGGCAGCCCGGTTCCCGGCCGACAGCGTGGCGCTGACGCGCTGGAGCGCCTCGTCCGCGCGTTGACCGAGCTGGGTTACCGTCTGCCGGAACTGTTCCACGTCGGATTCGCCCTCGGTGATCACGGGGTGCGCCTCGCCCGCGGGGACGCGGAGCAGCCTCGGGCTGCTCTCGTCGGTCGTGACCAGGTCGACGCTGGCCGCGCCCGTGATCAGGTTGCGGTCGATGACTGCTCGCGAGCTCGCGCGCACGGGCGCGTTCGCATCGAGCTCGAGGACCATTTCGACGGTGCCGGCGTGCCGGTTCGAGAACGCGAACTGCCTGACGGTGCCGACGCGGAGGCCCTTCATCAGGACCTCCCCGTTCTCCTGCACGCCCGCGAGCGACTGGCGGGCGAAATAGACCGTGTACAGCCGCACGTCGGGGCCGTTGCCCGACCTCAGCAACCAGACGGCAACGCCAGCGGCGAGCGCCGCCAGCAGCAGCACCGCGGCGCCGACCACGGTATAGCGGGCCTGGGGTTCCATCATCCGACTCCTTCCGCTCGAGCCAGGAAGTACTGGCGTATCCAGGGGTGGTCGCTGTGCCTGACCGCCGCCAGCGGTCCGTCGGCAATCACGTGTCCCTCGGACAGGGCAATGACCCGGTCGACGATGGACAGCAAGGTGTCGACGTCGTGCGTGACCATGAAGACGGTGAGTCCCAGGCTGTCCGTCAGAGTCCGGATCAGCCGGTCGAAGTTGCGCGCTCCCAGCGGGTCGAGTCCCGAGGTGGGTTCGTCGAGGAACAGGATCTCCGGCTCGAGCGCGAGCGCCCGCGCCAGCGCCACGCGCTTGCGCATCCCGCCGGACAGCTGCGCGGGGCTCTTGCTGCCGGCCTCGGGCTTCAGTCCCACCAGCGAAAGCTTGAAGCCGACGAGGGCCGCGATGGTGGCCGCATCGAGCGCTGCATGTTCGCGCAAGGGCACCGCGATGTTCTCGGCCACCGTCAGGGACGAAAACAGGGCGCCGTCCTGGAACAGCATGCCGAAACGGCGCCGCAATGCGTTCATCTGCGCCGGGTCCGCGGCCCACACGTCGGTGCCGAGCATGCGGATGCGGCCTCCGGTCGGGCGCAGCAGCCCGATCATTTCCTTCAGCAGCACCGACTTGCCCGTGCCGCTGCCGCCGATCAACGCCACCAGCTGCCCGCGCGTGACGCTGAATCCCACCCCGGCGTGGACGATGTCCGTGCCGAAGCGCGTCACGATGGAGTCGACCTCGAGCACCGGGTCCATTCAGATTCCCAGCCGCTGGAGGGTGACGGCAAAGCCGGAGTCCAGGATGATGACCCACACGATGCCCTGCACCACGGTGGAGGTCGTGTGCATGCCGACGCTGCGCGCGTCCCGCGTCACCGTGAGGCCCATGCGGCAGGCGATGAGCCCGACGACTACTGCGAAGACGGGCGCCTTCACCAGGCCGACGACAACGGCGCTCAGGGGCAGCACGGCATGCAGGCGGTGGGCGAAGGCCGCCGGCGGGATCTGCAGCTGGGTCGCGCTGATGAACATGCCGCCCAGTACCCCCGCCACGTCACCCACGAAGACCAGCAGCGGAAGACCGAGGGTGATGGCGATCAGCCGGGGAATCACCAGCACCTGGATCGGCGACAGCCCCAGTGTCCGGATGGCATCCGTTTCCTCCTGGACCTTCATCGCCCCCAGCTGCGCGGTGAAGGCGGCGCCGGACCGTCCCGCCACGATCACCGCCGCCAGTGTCGGCGCCAGCTCGCGGCAGATGGCCAGGCCAACGCCGTCGACGACGAACAGGGTGGCGCCGTAGCGGCGCGCCTGCTCCCCGAGGAGATAGGCAAAAACCACGCCTGCGAGGGCCGACATCAAGGCGATGATGGGGATGGCATCCAGCGCAACGAGCTGGAACTGGGCGATGGCCTCGCGCGCCCGGAACAGCCACGGCTTCCTGGCCAGGACCAGGCCCTCGAGGGCGACCAGTCCGAGGAACTGCACGTGCGCCCGGAGGTCGGTCGCCGTATGCACGACCGCCGCGCCCAGGCGCTGGAGCGGCCCGCCATGCCGCGAGGGAGCCGCTGCCGGCGGAGTGTCCATCCGTTCGTGCACCAGCTGCAGCAGGCGCGCATGCCGCGGATCGACGTGGCGGGTGCTGACCGTGGCGCGGGTGTAGCCGGCCGTCCCGAGCCGCGCCAGCAGCATGAAGCTGGTCGAGGTGTCGAGCGCTTCCAGCCGGCTGCCGTCGAGGACGCAGGGCAGTGCGGGCGCGAGCCGCAGCGACTGGATCTCGGCGGCCAGGGACTGCAGGTTCTCGAGGCGCCATGCCCCTTGCAGGTACAGGACGCATGTGCCTTCGTGCAGCGCTTGTTCGATCCAGGTTGCGTCCATGCGGAGCTCAGATCCTGTTGCCCGTCACCATGCCGCGCCGCGTGGCCTCGGCGAGTGCCTCGGTCCGGTTGTGCACGCCCAGTTTGGCGAGCACCGACTGGACGTGGCCCTTCACCGTGGTGACCTCCAGGGACAGGGCGCGGGCGATCTCCTTGTTCGCCTTGCCGGTGCCGAGGATGCGCAGCACCTGCAGCTCGCGCGGCGAGAGTTCCGCGCGCGCCATGGTCCGCACGTACTGGGCGGCGATGTCGGGGGCAAGGCACATTCCGCCTCCTGCCACGTGCAGGATCGCGCGGCAGACGTCTTCCGGGGTGGCGTCCTTGCGCAGGTAGCCCTTCGCGCCGGCGCGCAGGACGTGCCCGATGTCCTGGTCGGTGGCGTAGGCGGTCATGATGAGGATCCGCGCGGCGGGATCGGCCCCGAGCGCCCGCCGAACCACCTCCAGCCCGTCGAGCCGGGGCATCTGCAGATCCAGCAGCAGGACATCGGGCCGCAGCGCGAGGTACGCGGCCAGCGCGTCCTCGCCGTCGCCGCATTCGGCGACGACGTCGACGAAGCAGGCCAGTTCGAGCACGGCCCGCATGCCGCGGCGGAAGATCGTGTGGTCGTCGGCCAGGATCACGCGCAAGGGGCCGTTCGTTCGTTCGGTCATGCCGGGGGGGCCCTCATGGGCAGCAGGACATCGACGCGAGTGCCCCGCGGCGCGCGCGGCCCGACGACGAGGCTGCCGCCGCAACGCTCTGCGCGCTCGCGCATGGCGCGCAGTCCACCGCGCTCGCGGGCGCCCTGGAACACGTCATCCGCGACGCCCTCGCCGTCGTCCTCGATGCGCATGCGCAGCCGTCCGTTGTCCTCGTCGAGCTGGATCGTCACCTCGCTTGCGCCCGCGTGCTTGAGGGCGTTCTGCGTGGCTTCCTGGGCGATGCGGTAGACCGCGTCCTCCACCGCCGGCGAGATGCCGGGCGCACCGGCGCGGTTGACGAGGAGGAACTGCGTGCGGCCGGGAAACGACAGGCTGCCGACCAGCCGTTCGAGGGCGCTGATGAGGCCGCCCGTTTCCACGCTGATCGAGCGCAGCGCGAACACCGAGCGGCGCGCCTCCTCCAGGCCCACGACGGCCAGGGACTCGATCTGCGCCAGGGAATTCAGCAGGCGCTGCTCGCGCGGAGGATCGCCGAGGCGCGCGATACGCGCCTGCATGATGACGGCGAGGAAGGCCTGCGCCACGCCGTCGTGGATCTCGCCGGCCAGGCGCGCCCGCTCGGCCTCGATGGCCGACTGGCTCGCGGCCTCGCGGGCACTGTCGCCCAGGCGCTGGATCCGGATCGCCACGCCGGTCTGCTGGGCGAGCAGGCGCGCGACGTGCAGCCGCGTCTCCGAAGGCCTGCCCTGCGCGCCGAATGCCAGCCCGAGATGCCCGAACGCCGTGCCGCCGAGCCGGACCGGCGCCAGCAGCGCCTCGCCGTCGCCCCGGCCCTCGCACCAGTCCTGCATCGTCGCAGGAATCCGGCGCTCGTCGAAGCGTTGCCAGTGCAGGTCGCCGGCGTTCCTGACCGCATCCCAGGCCTCGCGCGCGTACCCGGTCAGGGGAATGACCCGCCGGGCCGCCTGGACGGGAAAGAGGCCTCCGGGCTGGATGTCGCGCTTGCAGGAGCCGACGATCTCGATCTGCGTTTCGTCGGCCGAGGGCAAGGCCAGCCATCCCGCCGTGGCGCCGGCGATCTCCACCGCATGGCCGACGATCGTCTCCAGGAAGCGGTCGAGGCCGTCCGACTCGAGCCCGTCGCACGACACGCGCAGCACGTCGTAGAGCTGGACGAGCCTGGCCAGGCTTTCGCAGTCGTCCAGGGCGCTCGGCAATCGGCGCTCGGCGTGCGCGGCCTCGTTCGGCTGCGCGAACACGGGTCCGGGTGGGCGGGTTGGGGACATCGTCGGCGAATGTTGATGGGAGTCCCAATGTGCGACGCAGGGATGCATCGCCTATTGCACGCGCTGCCCGCGTGTTACCTCCGCAATCGGTGAATCCTGCAAATGAAAGAGAACCGGTCATGCGCGGCCCGGCATCCGGCGCGCGGTGCCCTTTCCGGGTGATAGGGCAAGGCAGGCCGCCCGGGCAGACTGCAGTGCACGTGCCCGGTGGCACGTCGCAGAGACGACCGAGGAGGGCTTGTCGGCCATGGGTGGCACCCAGCAAGAGTACGAGTTCCGGCCCGAAGACCGGCCGATCTTCCCCGGGGGGCAGTTCGCGCCCCCGCACCCGCCTTGGCGCAGGCTTGGCTACGCCGCCATCGGCCTCTGGGCCGGCGCGACGGCGAGCTTCGTGAATGCGACCGTGACCGTGAACGTTCCCAACCTGGCCGGCCCCTATGCCGCCTACGTCGCGGAACTGAGCTGGCTGCCCGCGATCTTCGTCGCCGCCAACGCCTGCGCGAACACGGCCCTGATCAAGGCGCGCGCCCAGTTCAGCATGCCGCATGTCATGCGCATCCTGCTCGTGCTGTACGCGGCGGCCGCGATCCTGCGCTTCTTCGTGCCCGGATTCGGCACGGAGGCCTTGGTCCGCTTTCTCAGCGGCCTGGCCGCGGCGGGCATGTCGACGATGTGCATCTACTACGTGCTACAGGCGCTGCCGCCGAAGGCCCGCCCCCTGTCGGTGATCATCGGATTGGGATTCATCCAGCTGGGCACGCCGCTGGCCAGGACCATCCCCGTCGACGTGCTGACCGCGCAGGGCGGATTCGGCCAGCATTGCATCGAGCTGGCCTACGCACTGGCGACGCTTGCCCTGCTCGATCTCCTGCCGCTGCCCCCCACACCCCGCTTGCGGGCGTTCCGGCCGCTCGACGCCCTCACGGTGACATTGATCCTGGTGTCCATGCTGCTCATTTGCGGCGTGATCAACCGGGGCCGCATTGCCTGGTGGACGGATACGCAGTGGCTCGGCATCTGCCTGGCGGTTGCCATTCCGCTCCTCACCGTGGCCGTTGCCATCGAGGCGCTGCGCAAGGACCCGCTGATCCAGGTCGCCTGGATGGGCACGCGGGAATTCCTGTGGTTCGCCGCCGTCGCCTTGCTCGTACGCGTGGCCCTGGCGGAGCAGACTTACGGCGCCGTCGGCCTGCTCACCGCGGGCAACCTGGACAACGACCAGCTGCGCACCTTGTTCGGATGGGTGGTGCTGGCCATGCTGGCCGGCACCACGGTCTGCGCGCTCACGTTCTCCGAGAAAGCGCTGCCGGCCCAGGTGATCGCCGCCAGCCTGGCGATCGCCCTGGGTGCCTGGTTGGACAGCCACGCCAGCAACCTGACGCGCCCGGAGCAGCTCTATCTGAGCCAATCCCTGATCGGCTTCGGCGCCTGCCTGTTCGTCGGGCCGACGCTGGGCTACGGGATGCTCCGGGTCTTGCGCCTCGGCCCTCGCTACCTGGTCACCGTGGTCGTGATGTTCAGCATGACCCAGAACGTCGGCGGCCTGATCGGTTCCGCGCTCCTGGGCAGCTACCAGACGGTCGCCACGCGCTCCCACTTCCGTGAACTTGCCGATCGCATGGCCGTGGGTGACGAGCAGGTCGGAGCGCGCATCCAGGGCGCGGCACGCTCGCTCTCCGGCCTGCTCGTCGACCCCGGCCTGCGCGCGCAGCAAGGTGCCGCATCCGTGGGCGCGGCCGCCCTGCGGGAAGCCAACGTCCTGGCGTTCAACGACGTCTCTCGCCTGGTCTGGCGACTCGCCCTGGCCACCGCCCTCCTGGTGGCGGTTTTCAGCTTGATCTCGATGTTCCGGCCCGCGCGCCGCATGGAACCCGCATGAACGACTCCGCTGCCACCGCTGCCACGGCTTCACCGCCCCAGCCCGGCCCGCGACCGCCCTGGCGCTTGCCAGGCCGGCATCCGCTGGTTCTCGCGATCATCGTCCTGACCGGGGTCGCCGCCGTCCTTGCGGTGGCGCGCGCCTGGCGGTTGCCGCCGTTCCGCAGCGCGGTCGAAGTGACGGACAACGCGTACGTCCGCGCCCGGACGGCGGTCGTCGCTCCGCAGGTCAGCGGCTACGTGGTGGCCGTCGAGATCCGCGACTACGCCCCCGTGCACGCCGGCGAGGTCCTGGTGCGCATCGACGACCGCCAGTACCGCGCCAGGCTGGACCAGGCGAAGGCCGCGCTCGCAGCGCAGCACGCGGCCCTGGCGAACCTGGACCAGGCGCACGCGTCCAGGCTGGCGTCGCTGCAGGCGCAGCAGGCGGCGATCCAGAATGCGCAGGCGCAGCTGCAACGGGCCCGGGCCGATCTCGCGCGGGTGGACGAACTGGTGACGGATGGCTCGGTGTCCGCCCGGGAACACGACCAGTTGCGGGCCGCCCTGGCGCAGGCGCAAGCGCAGTTGGACCAGGCGAACGCGGCCCACGAGATCGCCAGGCAGGACGTCCGCACGGTCGTCGTGAGCCGCGACGGCGTCAAGGCACAGATCGACGCCGCGGCGGCGCAGTTGCGCAGCGCCGAGATCGACCTCGAGAACACGGTCGTCCGCGCACCGGAGGATGGCAGGCTGGGCGAGGTCGCCGTCCGCCTGGGCCAGTACGTGACCAACGGCACGCAGCTGCTGCCGCTCGTGCCCTCGGACCGGTGGACCATCGCCAACTACAAGGAAACGCAGACGGCCGCCATGCGCCCCGGCATGCCGGCGTGGATCACCGTTGATGCCCTGGGCGGGCGTCGCTTCGACGCATCCGTGGAGGAAGTGGCCCCGGCCGCCGGCTCGGAATTCTCGGTCGTCAAGCCGGACAACGGCACCGGCAACTTCGTCAAGATCCCGCAGCGCATCGGCGTGCGGCTGAAGATCGAAGGTGCGCCGCAGGTGCTGCGCGATCTGCGGGCCGGGATGTCCGTGGAGGCCCACGTGGATACCGGCCATGCGAAGTAGGGCGGCACTGCTCATGCTGGGCCTGCTCGCCGGCTGCGCCGGCCCCAGGCCGGCACCCCCGAGCGAAGCAGCGGTCGTGCCGCCGCCCGCCTGGCGAACCAGCGCGGCACGGTCGGACGCCGACGTGTCGCCGACCTGGTGGGAGGCTTTCGGGGACCCAGGGCTGACCCGCATCGTCGCGGCAGCCCTGGACGGCAACGACGACATCAGGATCGCCGCAGCACGGGTCGCGCAGCTCATGGCCCGCTCGGAGCTGGCCCGGGCCCAGCGGCTCCCCGACGTGAGCGGCGCCTGGGCGGGCCAGCGCAGCCGCAGCGTCGGCCCCTTCGCCACCCCGCAAACCCAGACTGCCAGCGAGCCGGTGGTCACCTTGTCCTTCGATGCGGACCTGTTCGGACGGCTGCGCTTCGCCAGCGACGCCGTTCGCGCCGAGCTGCTCGCGACCAGGGCGGCCCAGGCGGATGTCCGGCTGCTGGTGGCGGCGACGGCGGCGCGTCTGTGGTTCACGCTGCGTGCGCTCGACGCCCGCCTTGCGACCTTGCGGGAAACGGTGGCGGCACGCCAGGAGACCCTGCGCCTGATGCAGCGGCGGGTGGCCGCCGGCTACGCGGCCCAGCTGGAGCTCACGCAGGCCGACGCCGAGTTGCGGTCCACCGAACAGCAGGTTCCCGTCGCCGAGCTCGGGATCCAGCGCACGGAAGATGCATTGAGCCTGCTGCTCGGACGAAACCCGGGTCCGATCGAACGCGGGGAACCCCTGCTGCAGCTCGCCAGACCGGCCGTCCCCGCCACCTTGCCGTCCGCATTGCTGCGGCGCCGGCCGGACATCGTGGAGGCGGAGGAGCGCCTGGTTGCCGCCGATCGCAGCCTCGACGCATCGCGGGCGGCCTTCATGCCGGACCTGCAGTTGTCCGCCAATCTCGGGCGGGTCTCGTCCTCGCTGCTGGCCAGTCCCATCACCGTCTTCACGCTCGGCGCGAGCATCCTCGCGCCCATCTTCGACGCCGGCCGCCTGCGGGCGCAGCAGGATGCCAGCGCCGCCCTGCGGGACGAGACGGCCTTTGCGTACCGCAAGGCGGTGCTGAACGCCTTCGCCGAGGTGGAAGATTCCCTTGCCGCCACGCAGCGCCTGCGCGAGCAGCTCGACGCCTTGCTGGCGCAGGAGCAGGCGCTGCGCAGGAGCTTCCAGATCGCATCCGAACGGTATCGGGCCGGCTATTCGCCTTTCCTCGACCAGCTGGACGCGCAGCGCAACCTGCTGTCCGTGCAGCTCGCCGTCGCCCAGGCCCGGGCCGACCAGCTGAACGCCTACGTCACCTTGTTCCAGGCGTTCGGCGGCGGCTGGGACCGGTCGCAGATGGAAGCCGCGGGCAAGTGACCGCGGCGCGGCCCGCGCTCAGCGGGCTTCGAGGCGGTGAGCGGCGTGGCCGGCGACCAGCCCTCTGACAGGAGCCCCGTCGTTGCCCGCACCCGGAGCCGCCCGAGGAATATCGGCCCGCGCCGGCTGCTTCGCCGGGCGCAGGATGCCTCGCCGCCGGGCCGTGGCGACCGCTTCCGTGCGGCTGTGCACATCGAGCTTGCTGAAGGCGGACCTCAGGTGGGTCTTCACGGTTCCGACCGCGATATCCAGGCGCGCCGCGATGCGCTTGTTGCACAGGCCGTCGACCACCAGCGCCAGCACTTCTTCCTCCCGCCCGGTGAGGTTTTCAGCCGACAGGCTTTCCGCCAGCCGGGCGGAAATCGAGGGACTCAGATGGCAGCCACCCTCGCAGACCGTCCGGACGGCCGCCACCAGTTCGTCGCCGCAAGCCCCCTGCAGCACGTAGGCGGCCGCGCCCCGCTGCAACGCATCCCGGATTTCGCGCTCCCCATGCGAAGCGGAAACGATCGCGATCCGCGGGCGCCGGGACGACGGCATGTCCTGCATCGCATCCAGGATGCTCATGCCGCCTTGCAGGTCCGCGACGACGACACTGCAGTGCCAGACCTCGTCGTCATGGGGAAGCAGGGCCTGCACGGCCATGTCGCTGCAGGCGGCGAAGGTCGTGGTCAAACCGGCGCGTGCCAGAAAGTTGTCGTGGACAACGGCGACACGGATGGTGCGTGAGGACATCGGGAGCTCCTGTGGAACGTCGCCCACTATCTCGCGCCGGCGCGCAGCGTTGTATCCCCCGCGTGGGGGGAGCTTGCCGCATTGCCGTGGCCGGCAGCAGACGCCCCACCGAAGGGAGGATCAGAACGAATGGCGGATGCCGGCCTCGTAGCCCGTCGACGACTGGTTGGCGCCGGTGGCTGCGCCGAGCAGCGCCGTGGCGGACCCGCCGCTGTTCGTCACATGCGCGACCGTGGCATAGATCGCGGTCGGCTTGGTGAACTCGTGGACCCAGGTCGCGGCCAGCTTCCTGGCCCTGGGATTTTCGATCGCGCCATCGACGGGGACGATCCGGTATTCGGAAAAGGTGGCGCGCAGCTCGTTCGAGCCGAACGGCGCGCTGGCGCTCACGGCCCAGCCGTTCGCCTTGGCCGCCAGGGTCGCGGGCCCCGACCGGACGAGCCCCCGATCGTGCGAGTAGTTCGCGAACAGCTTCAGCGCGCCGAAATCGTAGGAGCCGCCGATGTTGGACTGGCGGGAATCGCCGGCCAGGTACTGCGTCCGCGAGGTGGCGGCTGCGACCTCCAGCGGCCCGGCCGCATAGCCGATGCGGATGCCGGCGCCCTTGCCGTCGTCCTTGCCCGCCGAATTCGAGGAGTTCTCGCCGAAGTAGACCTGCGCCTGCCCGAAGAACCCCGCGACTTTCGGCGAGAAGTAGCTCACCGCATTGGAGGCGCGCTGGAACGTCACGCCGGTGATGATGTTGGTCACGTTGACCGGCGTTCCCAGGCCGATCGCGGCCGTCACGTCGTACGTGAGGTTGTAGTACTGCGGGGTGAAGTCACGGCCCAGGCGCAGCTCGCCCCAGGGGCCGCCGATGCTCACGGTGGACCGGCGATTGAAGGTCAGCCCCTGCCCGCCGTTCAGTCCCGCGGGCCCGGCGCCGCCCGGCTGGTTGTTGCCGTTGGTCGCGACGCCCTGGCCGGTGTCGTTCTGGATTCCCGCTTCCAGCCAGAAGGAGGCCCACAGGCCAGCTCCGAGATCTTCCTTGCCGCGGAAGCCGATGCGTGAAAGGGCCAGGCCCGAGTTGCCCAGTTGCGTCCTGCCCGCGATGCTGCCGGTCCCATGCTGGAAGGCGGCGTCGACCACGCCGAACAAGGTGGCGGACGATTGCGCCGCGGCCAGCTCGCAAGCGGCAAGCGCCGCCGCTGCGAGGATGGCATTCCTGGCCATCGCCCGGCCGCAGATGGGATGGATCGTCGGATGGAGTCTCATGGTGATCGCCTCGTGTCGCTGGAAAAAGGCCATCGTCGACGCTGGCGCGACGAACCGCATCGGCGAGACGAGGCGGGCCTGCCTCTGCCGGACGAGCGAGGCGCGCGCGCATGCCCGATGTGAAGCCGCCGCATCTGCGACCTTGGGGCACGCGCCGCCTCTTCCCTCCGAACGATTCCCAAATCGCGGGCCCTCGCCCAGACTTCCTGGCAATCCGCGATTGCGCGGTGAACTCCGGCCCTTGCGGCCTCCACTTCGAAAAGGAACCGTCACATGTCCATCGTCGGCAAGCCCACGCCCGGCTCCCAGCTGCTCACCCCCAAGGATCACGCGCTCGTGCTGATCGACTTCCAGTCGCAGATGGCGTTTGCCACCAAGTCCATCGACGCAGTCACGCTGCGCACCAATGCCGGCCTGATCGCCAGGGCCGCCGCAGGCTTCAAGGTCCCCACCGTGCTGACCACGGTCGCCGCGAAGAGCTTCTCCGGGCCCATGTTCCCGGAGGTCACCGAGCCCTTCCCCGGCCAGCAACTCATCGACCGCACGTCGATGAACACGTGGGAGGATGCGAACGTCGTCAAGGCGCTCAATGGGATCGGCAAGGACCGGCTCGTGTTCGCCGGCCTGTGGACCTCGGTCTGCATCGTCGGCCCGGTGCTGTCGGCGCTGGATCAGGGCTACGAGTGCTACATCGTGGCCGACGCATGCGGCGATGTCTCCACCGAGGCGCACGAGCGTGCCGTGGCGCGCATGGTGCAGGCCGGCGCGCGCCCCATGACGGCCCTGCAATACCTGCTGGAGCTGCAGCGCGACTGGGCACGCGGCGACACCTACGAGCTCACCACGGGCATCGCGAAGACGCACGGCGGAGCCTACGGACTCGGCGTCATCTACGCCAAGACGATGTTCGGCGCGCACGAAGGCTGACAGGCCAACCGGCGGCGTTCACTCATGAAGCCCTGCATCGCCTCGCCCGCCGCCGGGTTCCAGGTGCAAGGCCATTGGAGAAACTCAGCATGGTCAAGTCTTTGGTCGCCGACCTCATCCTGCATCGAGGCGTCATCACGACGCTGGACCGCGCCAGGCCGCTGGCCAGTGCCGTCGCCATCCAGGGCGGGCGCATCCTGGGCGTGGGCAGCGACGCCGACGTCGCTCTCCTCGCCGGCCCTTCGACCAAGGTCATCGACCTGCAGGGCAAACCGGTCCTGCCCGGGCTGTGCGACAACCATACCCACATCATCCGCGCCGGGCTGAACTTCAACATGGAGCTGCGCTGGGACGGCGTGCGCAGCCTGGCCGACGCGATGGCCATGCTGCGGCGGCAGGTGGAGGTCACGCCGCCGCCGCAGTGGGTCCGCGTGGTGGGCGGTTTCACCGAGCGCCAGTTCGCCGAGGGGCGTCTGCCGACGATAGAGGAGCTCAACGCCGCGGCACCGGACACCCCCGTCTTCATCCTGCACCTGTACGATCGCGCGCTGCTGAACGCAGCCGCGCTGCGCGCCGTGGGCTACAACCGGGACACCGTTGCCCCGCCGGGCGGCGAGATCGTGCGCGACGGCCACGGCAATCCCACCGGCCTGCTGCTCGCCAAGCCGAATGCCGCCATCCTGTACGCGACGCTGGCCAGGGGCCCCAAGCTGCCACCGGAGTACCAGCTGAACTCGACGCGCCACTTCATGCGCGAGCTCAATCGCCTGGGCATCACCAGCACCATCGACGCGGGCGGGGGCTTCCAGAACTACCCGGAGGACTACGAAGTCGTCCGCCAGCTCGCCGAGGCCGGGCAGCTGACCGTGCGCATCGCCTACAACCTGTTCACGCAGAAACCCAGGCAGGAGAAGGACGACTTCCTCCGCTGGACCGCAGGTTCGAAGTACAAGCAGGGCGACGATTACTTCCGCCACAACGGTGCCGGCGAAATGCTGGTGTTCTCCGCGGCGGACTTCGAGGACTTCCGCCAGCCGCGGCCGGACATGGGGCCGGAGATGGAGGGAGACCTCGAGGCGGTCGTGCGCATCCTCGCCGAGAACCGCTGGCCGTGGCGCATGCACGCCACCTACGACGAGACCATCAGCCGCGCCCTGGATGTGTTCGAACGGGTGAACCGCGACATTCCGTTCGACGGCCTGCACTGGTTCTTCGACCACGCGGAGACCATCTCCGAAGCTTCCATCGATCGCGTCGCCGCGCTCGGCGGCGGCGTGGCCGTGCAGCATCGCATGGCCTACCAGGGCGAGTACTTCGTCGAGCGCTATGGCGCCGCGGCCGCGGAGGCGACGCCGCCGGTCGCGCGCATGCTGGCCAAGGGCGTGCGCGTCTCGGCGGGAACCGACGCGACCCGCGTCGCCTCCTACAACCCCTGGGTGTCGCTGGCCTGGCTGGTCACCGGCAAGACGGTGGGCGGGCTGCGCATCACGCCCCAGCGCAACTGCCTGGACCGGCACACGGCGCTGCGCATGTGGACCGAAAAGGTGGCCTGGTTCTCCGACGAGGAGGGCAGCAAGGGGATGCTCAAGGAAGGCTGCCTGGCGGACCTGGTCGTCCCCGACCGCGACTTCTTCAGCTGCCCCGAGTCGACCATCGCCGACACGACTTCCCTGCTGACCGTGGTGGGTGGCAAGGTGGTGTACGCCGCCGGGGAATTCGCGCATTGGGACGAGGGCGGGCCACCGGCCGCCATGCCGGACTGGTCGCCCGTGCGGCGCTTCGGCGGCTACGGCGGGTGGGCGGAGCAGGAAGGCGCCCCGCTGCAGGCAGCACGCTTGCGCAGCGCCCGGTCCGCCTGCGGATGCAGCCACGCCTGCGGTGTCCATGGGCACGATCACCTCGCCGCGGCCAGCCGGTCCATCCCGGCGGCCGACCCGAAGAGCTTCTGGGGGGCACTGGGATGCGCGTGCTGGGCGGCATGACGGTCCGCTGGCTCGCCATGCTGGCGCTGTGCGCCGCCTACCTGCAGGGTGGCGTGGACAAGGCGCTGGATTTCCCGGCGGCGATCGCGGAGATGCAGCACTTCGGCCTGGCACCGGCCGCGCCGCTGGTCATCCTGACCATCGTCGTCGAGCTCGGCGCGTCCGTGTCGATCCTGTCCGGGATCTACCGGTGGGCCGGTGCACTGGTGCTCGCCGGCTTCACGCTGTCCGCCAGCTTCATTGCCAACCGCTTCTGGGAAATGGCGCCGCCGGAGCGCTTCATGGCGGCCAACAGCTTCTTCGAGCATATCGGCCTGGTCGGCGGCTTCGTCCTGGTGGCATGGCTCGACCTGCAGCAGCGGGCGGCAAAGCGCGCCTGAACCGCCCGTGGCTGGCGGGCATGCAGCCGCAATGCGCCTCCTGCCAGCCACGCTGCCTCGCCAGCGCCGCTTGCCCTCACCCCGACCCTCTCCCAGAGGGAGAGGGAGCAAGACAAAGATGCTCTGCCGCGCACGCTGCTAGCGCTGCATCTGCATCTGCATCTGCGGGTCCACCGGCATCATGTTCGAATCCAGGTGCGACATGATCCACAGCGAGCCCGCGACGATCATCGAGACGACGGTCGCCGCCAGCACGAAGGCGAGGATGTTCGTGCGCTGGTCCGGCGACGTGCTGATGTGCAGGAAGAAGATGAGGTGCACCAGCATCTGGGCGATGGCGAGCACGGTGATGGCGGCGGTGGCGCTCGACGGCGTGAGCCAGTCGGTCTGGGCCGCCAGAAACGCGGCGATCGTCAGGAGCGTCGCCACGCCATACCCGGCCAGGTAGCCCCACAGGGAGCCGTGGCCCCGTCCGTCCTGCGTGCCCGGCGCGACGCGAACGGTTTCGGCGGAAGCAAGGGAGGGCTGGTTCATGATGCGGATCCGATGAGATAGACAAAGGAGAACACGGCGATCCACACGACGTCGATCACGTGCCAGAACAGGCTGAAGCAGAACATCCGGCGCACGACCTCCTCGTTGAAGCCCTTCTGCCGCAGCTGCAAGCAGAGGACCACCAGCCACACGAGGCCTGCGGTGACGTGCAAGCCGTGGGTGCTGACGAGGGTGAAGAAGGCCGAGAGGAACGCGCTGCGGCTCGGGCCGGCGCCATCCGAGGCCATGTGCGCGAACTCCGTCATCTCCAGGGCCAGGAAGACGAACCCGAGAACGAAGGTCACGGCAAGCGCTCCCAATGCGGGCCTGACGCGGCGGCGGTCGCAGGCAAGCATGGCCATGCCGCAGGTCACGCTGCTGGTCAGCAGGCAGGCCGTCTCGACGAACGCGTTTCGCAGGTTGAACAACTGCCCGCCGGTCGGGCCGTCCGCCACCGAGTGGTGCAGGACCGCGAACGCCGCGAAGAGCGTCGCGAAGATGATGCAGTCGCTGAGCAAGTACAGGTAGAAGCCGAACCCCGTGACACCGAGCCGTGTCGGGGCGGCTCGAGGCAACGTGGGGGCGAGCGGGGTTTCCAGGGCGCTTCGGTACATGCGGATCTCCTCAGGCGCGAACGGTGCTCAGACGCGACATGGCCTCGGAGGCCTCGACCTCGCGGGCCGTCAGCGTCGTCTCGTCATCGTCGCCCCACGACTGCCCGATCCAGAAGGCCAGGGCAGCGAACAGCGAAGCGGCTCCCAGCCAGTAGATGTGCCAGACCATGCCGAATCCGCCCGTGACCGAAAGGAACGCAAGCACGAATCCGAGCGCCGATCGCTTCGGCATTTCGATGGACTCGATCCGCCCGGCCTCCTCCGGCATGGCGCCGCGCCGGGCGGCCCAATGCGCGTCGATGCCCCGGACCGCGGGAAGGACGGCGAAGTTGTAGGCAGGCGGCGGCGACGCGGTGGACCATTCGAGCGTGCGCCCCTCCCATGGATCGCCGGTGAGGTCACGCCGCTGGTGGCGCGTGCGGATGCTGAAGACCAGTTGCACGACCTGCAGGACGATGCCGACCATGATCAGGGCGGCGCCCGCCACCGCGACGTACAGGTACGGCGTCCAGGCCGGATTGTCGGAGTGGTTCATGCGCCGCGTCATGCCGAGGAAGCCGAGCGCGTAGAGCGGCATGAATGCCAGGTAGAAGCCGATGAACCAGCACCAGAACACCGCCTTGCCGATCTGCTCGTCGAGCGTGAACCCGAACGCCTTGGGGAACCAGTAGGTGAAAGCGGCCAGGCAGGCGAACACGACCCCGGTGCTGTGGACCATCGGCTTCATGATCACCTTCACCATCGGCGGCATGACGGGCGTGCTGCTGTCCATCCCGCC
>JAQGMU010000071.1 GCA_028292195.1 Ramlibacter sp.
AGCCGCAACCGGTGTATTACGAGTCGGCCCCGGTCTACTACCAGCCGCAGCCGGTCTACTACGGCAATCACCACCGCTCGCATGACTGCCGTGGGGCCTGGGGCGATGCGGACCGCGACGGCGTGCCGAACCGCTACGACCGCGCGCCGAACAACCCGTACCGTCGCTGAGATCGGGCTTCACATGGCCGCACGTCCCAACCGACGTGCGGCCAGCCGGGCGGATATCCTCGTGCCATCCGCCACTTCCCTTCGTCCTGATGCGCTGCGAAGACATCGCCTCGAACCCTGACTTTCGCCACCTGTCGACTGTCCGCAACCTCGCGGTCGACCTCCGCTATGCGAGCCTCGACAACTTCGTCGGGCGCGACCTGTACGGCTCGCTGGACTGCGCGTGGCTGCACCATCTGGCCGCCTCGGGACTGGAGCGCGCTGTGACGCTGCTCGCCCGCGAAGCGCCCGGCCATCGCCTGCTGGTGCTGGACGCGCTGCGGCCGCACCGCGTGCAGATCCAGCTCTGGGACCACCTCGAAGGCACCGACCTGCGCCAGTACGTGGCCGACCCGGCACGCGGGTCCATCCACTCGTTCGGCATGGCCCTGGATGCCACGCTGATCGACCCGCAGGGCCGTGAGCTAGACATGGGCAGCGGCTACGACGAGATGACGGAACTGTCGCACCCGCAGCTTGAAGCGAAACACCTGGGCACCGGCGAGCTGGCGCCGGCCCAGCATCGCAACCGCGAGCTGCTGCGCCGCACTCTTTGCCAAAGCGGCTTTCGGGGCATAGACAACGAGTGGTGGCACTTCGAAATGCTGGACCGCCAGCACGTGCGGCAGCATTTCACGCGGGTCGAGTGATTCACGTCCGCGCCGTCCGGGCTCGTCGCCCACTGCTGCCGGCTAGATCTTGCGAGCGCGCGCTTTGGAACTGGATGTTGCGGCTGCGTTGGCGATAAGCCCATCCAGCAGCGCGACCAGATGCTCCGTCGAAACCGGGGCCCGGAGATAGTCATCCGCCCCGGCGTTCTGGCCCGCTGCCTTGTCATGCTCCTCGACGTACACCGCCGAGATGTGCACGATCGGCAGCGCCTCGGTCGCCGGGCTGCTTCGAAGAAGCCTGCACACCTCCAGTCCATGCACGTCCGGGAGGTCCACGTCGAGGACGACGGCCGAGGCCTGCCCCGCGAGAAGCAGCGCCTCGGCACCTCCCGCTGCCACCAGCGTGTCGTATCCCGCGGCCCGCAGCGCACGACCCAGGGCGTACCGTCCCGCCGGCTGATCGTCGACCACCAGCACGCTGTGCTTGGATCGCTCTGGCTTGACCTGGGCATTGGGCTGCTGGCCGGACACCGACTTGCGCTGCGCGTCTTGCGCGAGGTGGGGCCACAAGCTATGCGCGCCTGTCCCGGACCGTTCCCCGGGCTTGGAGTCTGCGTATTCCTCCGGGACGTCCGAATCAGAACTTGAATGATCAGGCATGTACTGCACTCCTGTTATGCACCCTGGGATTTCATCAGGGCGGATGGGCTGAAAAGTGTAGGCATCTTCAGGTGGCAAGGCAAGTCGCTCAACGGGGTCATCGATGAGGCATGCCGGACCACGGGCAGGCGGTTGCGCCATCTTTGCGGCCAGGCCCGCAATCACCACACAAAATCGCGCAGCCTGTGTAAACTGCGCCGCGTAAAACACTGCCGCAAGGCTAACAAGAGGTCCGTGCCAATGGGCACGGAACACCGGGTCGCGTTTCCAACTGGGGTTCTATGTTGAGGCGTACCTTGTGGGCCATCACGGCCGTACTGCTGGCTGCCCCGGTGTGGGCGCAGCCCTCCGCGGATGAGGGCGACTGGCGCGTTGCCGGCAAGGATCCGGCCAACACCCGCTTCAGCAGCCTCGCCGAAATCACCGCCGCAAACGCGGCACAGCTGAGGCTCGCGGTGAGCTTCGACACTGGCCAGGACCGGGGCCAGGAAGCGGCACCCATCGTCGCGGACGGCATGATGTTCGTCGTCGGGCCGTATCCCAATCCGGTGTTCGCCTTCGACCTGGCCCGGCCCGGCTTCCCGCTCAAGTGGAAGTTCGAACCCGCGCCCGAACCCAGCGCGCAGGGAGTGGCCTGCTGCGACGTCGTCAACCGGGGCGCGGCCTATGCCGACGGCCGCCTGTTCTTCAACACGCTGGACAACCAGACCATCGCGCTCGATGCGAAGAGCGGCAAGGAGCTGTGGCGGGCCAGGCTCGGCGAGATCAAGCTGGGCCAGAGCATGACCATGGCGCCCCTGGTCGTGAAGAACAAGGTGCTGGTCGGCAACAGTGGCGGCGAGTTCGGCGTGCGCGGCTGGTTGACGGCGCTGGACGCAGCCACCGGCAGGATCGCCTGGCGCGCCTACAGCACGGGTCCCGACCAGGACGTCTTGATCGGCCCCAACTTCAGGCCCTTCTACGCCGGTGACCGCGGCGCCGACCTCGGCGTGAAGACCTGGCCTCCAGACGCCTGGAAGATCGGCGGCGGCACGGTGTGGGGCTTCCTGTCCTATGACCCGGAGCTGGACCTCGTGTACTACGGCACGGCGAATCCCGGGCCGTGGAACCCGGACCAGCGCCCCGGCGACAACAAGTGGACCTCGGGCGTGTTCGCGCGCCGCCCCGACACCGGCGAGGCGATCTGGTACTACCAGCTGAGCCCGCACGACCTGCACGACTACGACGGAGTCAACGAGAACATCCTGGTGGAACTCGATTGGCAGGGCGGCCGCCGCAAGCTGCTGCTGCATGCCGACCGCAACGGTTATGTCTACGTGATGGACCGCAGCACCGGGCAGGTGCTCTCCGCCAACCCCTTCGTCTACATCACGACGTCGACCGGCGTCGACCTGCAGACCGGCGCGCTGCACTACAGCCCCGCGAAGGACCCGCGCGGCGGTGAACCCATTCGCAGCATCTGCCCGGCATCGCCCGGCGGCAAGGACTGGCAGCCGGCGGCCTTCTCGCCGCGCACGCGCCTGCTCTACATCCCCCACCAGAACCTGTGCCAGGACGCCGTCACCTACCAGACCAGCTACATCGCGGGCACCCCCTTCGTCGGCGTCGACCTGAAGATGTACCCGGGGCCGGGCGGGCACCGCGGCGTGTTCACCGCCTGGGACCCGGTGGCGGGGCGCAAGGCCTGGGAACGCACCGAGAACTTCCCGGTGTGGAGTGGTGCCCTGGCGACGGCCGGTGACGTGGTCTTCTACGGCACCATGGAAGGCCTGTTCAAGGCGGTCGACGCACGCAACGGCAAGCTGCTGTGGCAGTTCCAGGCGGCATCAGGAATCATCGGCCAGCCGGTCACCTTCCGCGCGCCCGATGGCCGCCAGTACGTCGCGGTGCTGGCTGGCGTCGGAGGCTGGGCGGGCGCCATCGTCTCGGGCAAGCTCGACTCGCGTGACGGCACCGCCGGCGGCGGTTTCGTCTCGACCATGCGCGACCTGCCGCAGGCCACGCGCAAGGGCGGCATGCTCTACGTGTTCGCGCTGCCGACGGGAGCCAGGTGATGCGGCTCATGCTGTTCGCGTTGGCCCTGCTCAGCGCCACGGCGCAGGCCCAGCCGCCAGCGCTTCGGGTGTGCGCGGACCCCGACAACCTGCCGTACTCGCGCCAGGACGGCAGCGGCTTCGAGAACCGCATCGCGCAGCTGATCGCGAGCGATTTCGGGGTGCCGCTGGAGTACGCCTGGTTGCCGGACCGCCGCGGCTTCGTGCGCAAGACCATGGGCGCGGGGCTGTGCGACCTGGTGGTGGGCGTGCCGGCGGAGTTCGAGCGCACCGCCAACACCAGGCCCTACTACCGTTCCGCCTACGTGCTGGTGGAGGCCGCCGGTGACATCGCGCCGCCGCGCGACTTTGCCGACCCGCGCTTGCTCCAGTGGCGGCTGGGTGTCCAGCTGGTGGGAGACGACTTTGCCGCCACGCCCCCCGGCCACGCGCTGGCGCAAGCCGGTGCGGTGAACAACGTGGCCGGCTTCCCGATTGCCGGCGAGCAGCCCGCAGCGGAGCGTATCGTGCAGGCGCTGGCCCGCGGCGAGCTCGATGCCGCCTTCATCTGGGGTCCGCAGGCCGGCTACTACGCGCTGCGTTCGGCACGGCCGCTGCAGCTGCACTACCTGGCGCCGCCTGCCAACCTGCATGACCAGCCCTTTGCCTTCGACATCGCGATGGGCGTGCGGCGCGGCGACCAGGCCCTGCGCGAGCGGCTCGACGACTTCATCGTCCGGCGGCAAGCGGAAATCGACCGCATTCTCGCGGAGTACGGCGTGCCGCGGCTGGAAGGGGGCGCGCCATGAAGGCCCTGGCGGGCGCCGCGGTGCTGCTGCTGGCGCTGGCGCTCACGGGCTGCGAGCGCGACAAGCGCTACTTCAGCCCGCCGGCGGAGAACACCACGCCGGCGCCGGCCGGCGCGCGCATGAGCACCAACCAGCCTGCGATGGCGCAGGAGGGCGGCGTCAAGACGGCGGCGAAGAACTACAGCATGTACGACGGCAACGCGTCCGCGGTGAACCAGGGGAAACGCCTCTACCACTGGTACAACTGCAGCGGCTGCCACGCCGCCGGCGGCGGCTCCATCGGCCCGGCGCTGATGGATGCCGAGTGGAAGTACGGCAGCGACCCGGCCAATATCTTCGCCAGCATCACGCAGGGCCGGCCCGACGGCATGCCGTCCTTCGGCGGCCACATTCCCGAAGACCAGGCCTGGATGATCGTCGCTTACGTGCGCTCCATGAGCGGCGGCCTGCGCAAGGACGTGGCGCCCTCGCGCTCGGACGGCCTGTATCCCGGCGACCCGGAGAACGCCCGCGAGGAACGGCCGGCGCGGCCGGAAGGGAAGCAGCAATGAACTGGGGCCTGCACGACGCGCTGCAGGCGATGGGGCCGCAGGCCGGCCACATCGTCGACCTGTGGCGCATCTTCCTGGTGCTCTGCACGCTGGTGTTCGCCGCCATCCTGGCCGCCCTGCTGCTGGCGCTGAAACGGGCGCCGCGGGTTCGCACCGGCGCGCCGCCGGACCTGAGCACGGTCAACGTGCCCGAGCCCGGGCCGCGCCGCAGCGTCGTCACCGCCGTCACGGCCTCGATCCTGCTGCTGCTGGTGCTGCTGGCCGCCAGCGTGTTCACCGACCGGGCCCTGGCCCGGCTGCCCCTGCAGGACGCGGTCAACATCGAGGTGGTCGCGCACCAGTGGTGGTGGACCGTGCGCTACGTCAACGGACCGGTGACCGAGACCTTCGAGACGGCCAACGAGATCCACGTGCCGGTGGGCCGGCCGGTGGTGATCAAGCTGTCTTCCGAAGACGTGATCCACAGCCTGTGGGTGCCCAGCCTGGCGGGCAAGCGTGACCTGGTCCCGGGGCGGACGGCGACCATGGCCTTCCAGGCCGACCAGCCGGGGCTGTACCGCGGCCAATGCGCGGAGTTCTGCGGCTACCAGCACGCCTTCATGGCCTTCGAGGTGCACGCGCAGCCGCAGGCCGAATACGACGCCTGGCGGCAGCAGCAACTGGCGCCGGCCGCGGAACCCGCCGACATGAACGCGCAGCGCGGCAAGCAGCTGTTCCAGTCCGTCAGCTGCGCGCTCTGTCACTCGATCCAGGGCACCCTGGCGCAGGGCAGGCACGCGCCTGACCTCACGCACCTGGCGGGACGCCGCACGCTGGCGGCCGGAACGCTGCCCAACACCCCCGCCTCCCTGGCCAGCTGGATCGCCGATCCGCAGAAGCTCAAGCCCGGAGTCAACATGCCGGCCACGCCGCTTTCGGGCGAGGACCTGGGTGCCATCGTCGCTTACCTGGGGACCCTGAAATGAGGACCGGACCGCTGGGCGAACAGCCCGATCCGCAGAAGGGCCAGCTGAAGGACGGGCTGGCCGGCGGCGAGCACGTGGCCGCGGTGCTGGACCAGACCTGGTCGGACCCGCCCGGCCTGATCGGCTGGTTCTCCGCCATCAACCACAAGACCATCGCACGCCGCTTCATCGTCACCACGCTGGTGTTCTTCGCCCTGGGCGGCCTGCTGGCTGGCTGGATGCGCCTGCAACTGGCGCACTCGGGCAATACGCTGATGGGACCGGACCTGTACAACCAGGTCTTCACCATGCACGGCAGCACGATGATGTTCCTGTTCGCCGTGCCGGTGATGCAGGCCGTGGGCATGTACCTGGTGCCGCTGATGGTGGGCGCGCGCAGCGTCGCGTTCCCGCGCATGAATGCCTACGCCTACTGGATCTTCCTGTTCGGCGGGATCATGCTGTACGTGGTGTTCCTGCTGGATGCGGGGCCCGACGCCGGCTGGTTCGCCTACGTGCCGCTGTCCGGCCCCGACTACGGCGCCGGCAAGCGCAGCGACTTCTGGGCGCAGATGATCACCTTCACCGAGGTGTCGGCGCTGCTGGAAGCGGTGGTCATCGTCTGCACCGTGTTCAAGATGCGCGCGCCCGGCATGACGCTCAATCGCATCCCGCTGTACGTGTGGGCGATGCTGGTCACGGCCTTCATGATCATGTTCGCCATGCCCGCCGTCGCCCTGGCTAGCACGCTGCTGATCATGGACCGCCTGGTCGGCACGCACTTCTACAACCCGGGCGAGGGCGGCGACGCGTTGCTGTGGCAGCACCTGTTCTGGTTCTTCGGCCATCCCGAGGTCTACCTGATCTTCCTGCCGGGCCTGGGTTTCATCTCCGCCATCATCCCCACCTTCGCGCGGCGGCCGATGTTCGGCTACACGGCGATGGTGCTGTCGGTCATCGCCACCGGCTTCCTGTCCTTCGGGCTGTGGGTGCACCACATGTTCGCGACCAATATCCCGGAGCTCGGCAAGACCTTCTTCACCGCGGCCAGCCTATTGATCGCGGTGCCCACCGCGGTGCAGATCTTCTGCTGGATCGCGACGCTTTGGACCGGCAAGCTGAACCTGAAGACACCGCTCCTGTACGTGCTGTCCTTTTTCTTCATCCTGGTGATGGGGGGCATGACCGGGCTGATGCTGGCCTCGGTCTCGCTCGACACGCAGGTGCACGACACCTACTTCGTCGTGGCGCACCTCCACTACGTGCTGATCGGCGGCGCGGTGTTCCCCCTGTTCGGCGCCTTCTACTACTGGTTCCCGAAGTTCGTCGGTCGCATGATGTCCGAGCGGCTGGGGCAGTGGAGCTTCTGGCTGATGTTCGCCGGCTTCAACCTCGCCTTCTTCCCGATGCACCTGCTCGGGCTGCAAGGGATGCCGCGGCGCATGTACACCTACCCCGCCGGCATGGGCTGGGACAACCTGAACCTGCTGTCCACCATCGGCGCCATCGTCCTGACCTTCGGCATCCTGCTGACGCTGGTCAACGCGGTGCGCAGCGCGCATGCCGGCGAGCGCGCGCCCGCCGACCCCTGGGGCGCCGGCACGCTGGAATGGGCGGCCGCCTCGCCGCCGCGCCCGTGCAACTTCGCCGCCATTCCGGTCGTGCATGGCCGCGATCCCCTGTGGCAGGGCGTGCCGGCCGGGGCGGCGAGCCATGTTTCCGGACTGGCCGCCGACCTGCGCGAGGTGCTGACGACGACGGTGGCCGAAGCGAAGCCGGACGCGCGCGCGATGTTCCCCGACCCGTCGCCCTGGCCCTTCCTGGCAGCGGTGGCGACCACGGTGCTGTTCATCGGGTCGATCTTCACGCCGTGGGCCGTGGTCTGGGGTGCGGTGCCGGTGGTGATCACGCTGGTGGCCTGGTTCTGGCCCCCTCAGCGCGAAGCCGCCGAGGAGCTGGCGCTGGAGAAGGTGGCATGAACGACACCTCCGCCCGCGCCCTCGACGTCGCGGAACTGCCCACCGTCGTCTTCTCGCACCGCAGCCTGATGTGGTGGGGCACCCTGGGCATGATGGCGATCGAGGGCACTTTTTTCGGCCTGGCGCTGATGGCCTATTTCTACCTGCGCAGCCACCAGGCCACCTGGCCCATCACCTCGCGGCCGCCGGACCTGCTGTGGGGCACGCTCAATACGGTGCTGATGCTGGCGAGCTTCGTTCCGGCGCACCTGGCAAAACGTGCCGCGGAGCGCCTGGACCTGCAGGCCGTGCGCCTGTGGCTGGTGGTCTGCGTGGCCTTCGGCCTGGCATTCGTCGGCGTCCGCGCGCTGGAGTTCGCCGCGCTCAACGTGCGCTGGGACAGCAGCGCCTACGGCTCCGTGGTGTGGCTGCTGCTGGGGCTGCACACCACGCACATCGTCACGGACCTGATCGACACGATGGTCCTGACCGCGCTGTTCTATCGCGGCCCGCTGGATGGCAAGCGCTTCGTCGATGTCAGCGAGAACTGCTTCTACTGGTATTTCGTGGTCGCCACCTGGCTGCCGTTCTACCTGGTGATCTATTGGGGCGCGCGGGCGCCGTAGGCATGAAAAGCTGGCTGGGACTCGTGCTCGGACCGACCATCGCGCTGGCGGCGCAGAGCGTCATGTATTCGATGGTGACGCCCGCGTGCAGCGCGCAGACCCGCCTGACGCTGCACCTGGCGGCGGCCGTGGCGCTGCTGCTGGTGCTCGTGCTGGCGGTGTTTGCCTTCGCCGAGTCTTCGCTGCGCCGGCGCGAACCGGCCTCCCCGGACAGCGACGAGGCGCGTCCCCCCGTGCCGCGCCGCTTTCTCGCGGACGTCGCCGCGGCGGTGGCGAGCCTGTCGGCGCTGGTGATCCTCGCCATGTGGTTCACGCTGTGGGTGCTGTCGCCGTGCGCGCCCTGATCCTCGCGCTGGCGGCGGCGGCGCCCCTGCTGGCTGGGGCGCACACGCCGGAAGCGGTGGTGCCTGCCGCCTCGTTGTGGCGCTGGAACCTCGCGCCCTGGCTGGTGTTCCTGTTGCTGGCCGCGGCGGCCGCCTACGGCGTCGGCCTGCGGCGCCTCTGGCGCAACGCCGGCCGCGGGCGCGGCGTGTCCTGGCAACAGGCGGGCGCCTTCGCGGTCGGCTGGCTGGCGCTGGTCGCCGCGCTCGTCTCGCCGCTCGACCCGCTGGGTAGCCGCCTGTTTTCCGCGCACATGGTGCAGCATGAGCTGCTGATGGTGGTGGCCGCGCCGCTGATGGTGATCGGCCGGCCGCTGGCCACCTGGACCTGGGCCCTGTCGCCTGCGCAGCGGCGAATCGTCGGCCGCTGGTTCCAGGCCCGGGGCTGGGCCGGCCTCTGGTCCGCGCTGACGGACCCGCTGGTGGCGTGGGCGCTGCACGCGCTGGCCTTGTGGGCCTGGCACATTCCCGCGGCCTTCGACGCCGCGCTGCTGCACGAGGGATGGCACATCCTGCAGCACGTGAGCTTCCTCGGCACCGCGCTTTTCTTCTGGTGGGCGGTCCTTGGCCATGACCCGCGGGGCCGCTACGGGCCGGGGCATTCGGCGGCGTATCTCTTCACGACGATGCTGCACACCGCCGCGCTCGGCGCGCTTTTGAGCCTGGCGCCCACGCCCTGGTACGCGCGGTACATCCCGCTGACCGGCGCCTTGGGCTTCGATCCGCTGGAGGACCAGCAGCTCGGAGGCCTGGTGATGTGGGTGCCGGCCGGCCTCGCTTATGTCATCGCGGCGCTGGCGGTGATCGGCCAGATGCTCACCCGGGTGCGGGCGTAACGCCGCCCCGCATGGGCTCTTGAAAACGGCTCGCGCGCCAATATTCTGGTGCTCGGCGCGGCGCCGCCGCGCTCGAACCCCAGCAAGGAGCGCAACATGTTGCACACATCGTTCCGGCCTGCCGCGGAGGCTTTCGGCGACATCAGCCGTCTGCAAAGCCTCCTCGACCAGGTCTTCCGGCCGCTGGAGCGGTCGAGCATCCGCGCGTTGGCGGACCAGGGCTTTCCCGCCGTCAACGTGGGGGTCACACCCGAAAGCATAGAGATCCTGGCGCTCGCGCCGGGATTGGACCCCGGTGCCCTGCAGGTGACCGCCGATCGCGGGCTGTTGATCATTGCAGGCGAGCGCCAGGCCCAGCGCCCACCGCGCCAGGACGGCACCAGCGTCTACGCCCAGGAGCGCTTCGCCGGCGCGTTCCGGCGGGTGGTCAACCTGCCCGAAGAAGCCGATCCGTCGAAGATCGATGCCAGCTACCGGGAGGGCATCCTGCGCGTCAGCGTCGCAAAGCGCGAGTCTTCCAAGCCGCGCCGCATCGAAGTCCGCTAACCAGGAGGAAAGCCATGACCAACGAAATGCAGACCCAGGCCCGCGCCGCAACCGGCAGCAAGCAAGTCCAGGGGGCGCCATACATCGTGCCCCCGGTCGACGTCTTCGAGGACGAGGTGGCCATCACCTTGCTGGCGGATCTGCCAGGCGTCAGCCGCGACAGGCTGGCGGTGCGAATCGACGGCGACAACATGGTCATCGAAGGCTGGGCGCAGGTGCCGGCCAGTGAAGACCTTGAACTGGTCCACGGCGAGGCACCGGTGCCAGCCTATCGCCGCGAATTCACCCTCAGCCGGGAACTGGACGCCTCGCGGATCGAGGCCGGGCTCAAGGACGGCGTCCTGTCGCTCAGGATTCCGAAAGCCGAACATGCCCGTCCGCGCCGCATCGAGGTGAAAGTGAGCGAATGAGCCTGCGCGGCGCAGCGTAGGCCCACGGCGTCGCCAGCGGGTTGCCACGGCACCCGGCTGGCGACGCAGTCAGGTGGCACCGCCGGTTCTGGTCCGAGGCTGCTGAGAGTTGGTGGGGTGGTCCTCCGGGGCAGGCTTGTCATTGCTCTGCTGCTGCCTGTTCAAGTGCGGCAGGATGCTCGCCGCGCCCCTCCCCGAATGTCCATGGGAAGGGGGACTGTCCGTATCTTGCCGCGCCGGTTCCTCTCTGTTGGCTGTCATGGCACTCTCCAGTTGTTTGCCTGGGAAGTTACGTCGACGCAGGGCGAAAAAAGTAGGCCCGATTTGTCGATGCGCGCCGGAAAAAACTCGCGCACCTATCGGCCCATTGGCCGACGCTCTGCCAGAACGACTCTCATCGGTCCTGAGCTCCACCCTCCGGGGCGTGACACCACTGTTCCAGCCAATCGACGATTCGTCCGGCGGCGTCCTCCCGGCACGCCGGAGCGCCTTCGCCGAGAAAGCCGTGGGACTCACCCGGATACAGCACCATTTCGGCCGGCGTGTCGCCCGCGCGCATCAGGCTGACGAACAGCTCCTCGGACTGGCACTTGGGACAGCGCTCGTCGTCCTTCCCCTGCAGGAACAGCGTCGGGGTCCGGGCCCTTTCGACGTGCTGCAGCGGGGACAGCGCGCGCGCCAACTTGCGGTCGAAGTCAGGCGCCGTGCGCATGTACAGCGGATCGGCGTAATAACCTCCATCGGAAGTCCCGTAGTGCGTTTCGATGTTCCCCACCGGCGCCATCACGACAGCGGCCTTGAACATTTCCGTGTGGCCGATGGCCCAGGCGCTGAGATAACCCCCGTAGGATTTGCCCGAGATGGCCACCTTGTCGCTGGCGAGGCCTTCTCTTTGCAGTTGCTCGATGGCGGCCACGTGTTGCGGCAGGTCAAGTTCTCCCCAATGCCCCGAAAGCCTCGTGCAGAACGCGCGCCCATAGCTGCCGGAGCCGACCGCATTCAGCGCCAGGACCGACCAGCCCCTGGAACACAGCACCTGCCAGAACACGTTGGTATCGAAATCCAGCAGCGCCATGCTGGCCGGGCCTCCATGCACATCGTTCAGCAAAGGCAAGGCGCCCTGGCGCCCCTCTGGCCTGAGCAGCCATCCCTGAATCGTCTCGGTCCCGCCCCGGCCGTCGGGAACCTCGAACCGATGCAACTCCGATCGGAGGGGTGTGCGGTCGCGCCACCAGGGATTGAGGTCGCTCAGTTGCCGCTCGCCATCGCCATCCGCCCTGCAGGCGTAGAGTTCGCACGCCTGGGTCGGCGTTTCGACCGAATACGCGAACAGCTCGCCGTTGCAGCCCACCGCGCCGAACTGGCGCGGCCCGGCCACCAGCGACCGCAGTTCGCCGTCGGGAACCGACACCGAAACAATCTCATGGCAACCTCGGCGGGCCAGAACGCAGGTCAGGCTTCTCGAGTCCCGGGACCACGTGACGGACTCCGCGTCGGCTACCTCATGGTCGTCGCTGCCGAGGACCATGCCTTTCCCGGTCTCCGGATCGACCAGCCAGAGGTTGACCTGGCTGTCGCCCTCCTTCTCATTGCCGGTAAAGGCGATCCAGTGGGCGTCCGGGGACCAATGGGGCGCCATCACGATCGGGTTCTGGCGCGTCAGCTGCTGCGCGTTGTTGCCCGCGTGGTCGCACAACCAGAGGTCGGTGAGGTGCGCAAACCTGCCTTCGCGGGTTCGGGCGTACGCGATGCGCTTGCCGTTGCGCGAGATGTCGAAGGCCTGCACGTCGAATGGCCCCTTCGTCAGCTGGTTCACCTCGCCGCTGCCCACATCGACCTGGAAGAGGTGGATCTGGCGGCCCAGCAGATAGCCGACCCCGTCGGCTTTGTAGGGAAGCCGCCAGGCCAGTTCCGGGCCTCCTTGCTTCGAGTCAGCTTCCTTGCCGCCAGGCTTGCCGCGGCTATCCGGATGGACGCCGACACTCGCAATCACATAGACCTGTTGACCCGAGGGATGCCACTTCAGGGCCGTGACGCCCCTGGCGAAGTTCGTCAGCTGCCGGGCTTCGCCGCCGCTTCGCGGCAGAACGAAGACCTGCGGGACACCTGCGTTGCGGTCGGAGACAAAAGCCAATTCACTGCCGTCCGGCGACCAGCATGGAGAGCTGTCCTGCCCCGGGCCGCGAGTGAGTTGGACGGGCCTGGCGCCGTTCAAGTCATGGTCCCACAGGCACGAAACGTACTTGTCGTCATCCCGGTCGACCGAACGGACGACTGCCGTGATCCGCGTGTCCCCAGGGCGGCACGCGAGCTCGGTCACCTTCCGGTGCAAATACAGGTCTTCGACACTGAATTGCTTTTTCATCGCGAAACTCCACGACACGACCGGGCGCTGCCGGTCGACAATTGGCGTCATGAATGGGCGGCTGCGGTGGCAGCCGCGGAACGACTTCAGGCTTCCGCAGTCTGTCCCATCAGCTCGGTCTTGCGCGCTTCGAGCTGGTCGCGCAATGCCACCAGGTCAAGGCGCTTCGCCCCGCGCGCCTTGGGGAACATTTCATTGCGCTCTTCCTTGACGTGGTGGTCGATGTACTCACCGAGTACCGTGACCTTCGCGTCGAACATGGGGTCGTTTGGATCCGCGGCCTCGATCTGGGCGATGAGATCCTTGGCCGAGGCGTGCTCCACTTCGGCTTCGTTCATCAGGTCGTCGTCCTTGATGGCCGCGCGAACAGCGGGGTAGAAGATCTCTTCCTCGATGGTCGCGTGGACGGTCAGCTCCTGGCAGATTTGCTGCGCGAGCTGCTGCTTCTTCGCCGACGCGGACCTGGCTTTCGACTCCGTCAGAGTCTCGTATTCCTTGAACATCTTCTTGACCTTCTTGTGGTCGTCGTCAAGGAGGTCGCATGCATCTTTTTCCCGGCGGGTAGCGGTAGCCATGTTGTCTCCAGTGAATAAGGACAAGTGGGGTGCAAGTTAAGGGGAACGAGGACATTTCCAGCTTTCGGCTTCCTCCAGTAGCGCGAACTTGGCTGTATGGATAAATTTATCTTCAAACCTCCGATTCGTGTCGGCTCGGACGAGACTTTCGGTGCCGTCCTACACCGGCGAAGGCAAACCGGGGAGACCGTTCCTCGCGCGGCCTTCAGCCCAGTCTGTCCTGCCAGCTTTCCAGTACCCGCTTCCACGCGGCCATGCGATCGCCGGCAGCCGTGCCGGCCGCCCCCGAATTGGTGGCGATGAGCCGGTCGACCGCGGCCTCCTGCTGCAGGCTGAACACCTCCGGAAACACCGGCGCCACCGTGACGAAACAATCCGCGGCCGCGCCGTCGTCCTGCCAGGGGAGTCCCGCGCCCCTGATGCGATAGCTCAGGTGGCCGCGCCTGAGCCGCATCTGCTGCAGGCCGCGCGGCGTCGGCACTTCGATCCAGCGGTTGGCCATCCAGGCGAAGCCATCGACCGGGACCTCGCACTTCACGCTGCCGTCTGCCTCGAACGCGAAGAACGCGTGGTTCTGGAGCTCCACACGCACGCGCAGCGCCTGCTCGCCCGCGCGCTGGCCGCCCGTGACGCGGGCCTTGGCATCCAGCAGGTCCCCGGCGCGCGCACCGGCCGGAATCTGCACACGGCAGCGGTACTTCCGCGCCGCAGTCTTGCCGGTGGCTGCGCAGGAGGCGCAAGCCTTGCGCGTCACCCCCTGTCCCTGGCAGGTGCTGCAGGTGACCGCAGCCGCGATCCAGGCGAACCAGAGGCGCTGCCGCACCTGGCCGGAGCCGGCACACTCGCTGCACCTGGTCGCCTGCGGTTGCAGTCCGCTGCCGGCGCACTCGGCACAGTCCTGCACCACCTTGCCCTGCAGTTCCCGGGTGCAGCCGGTCACCACCTCCTCGAGCGTGATGCTGACGGTGTGCTCCACGCCCGGTTCCGGGCTGGACTCCTCCTCCTCTTCGACTGCGCCAGGCGCCTCCTCCCTGGCCCGGCGGATCTCCTCCAGCGCGCGGTTGATGCGCTGGATCTTTCGCAGCGCATGCGGGCTGTTGTTGCGATCGGGGTGCCAGCGGGCAGCCAGGCGGCGCCATGCCGCCTTGACCTCGGCGTCCGTGGAATCCGGCGCCAGGCCGAGTTCGTGGTACGAGTCGTCGACGTTCATGGGGCCTCCGGGACCGGGCAATGCTGCAATGCAACATGGTAGCGGACGCCAAGTCGTGGGCGGCCGCATACCACACCGTGCCGCACGGAGACTTCGCGAAATCCGTGGAGAAAGCTGTGGAAAAGTCTGTGGAGCCCGGCCGAGAGGCGCTCCAGCGCTGGCCCCGCAGGCAGCGCCGCAAGAAGAGGCAGGCGCTGTCAGCAAGCTGACGTGGGGCGAGGACTGTTCGCGGCCAGCCGGGATCCGTCAGTCGCCGGCCGCGCCAGCCGCCTTGGCATGCCGCCGGTGGTTGCACGTGCCATGGCTGATGGCCAGGTTCTCGAGGTGGCTGCTGCCGCCGTCCGACAAGGGCGTGATGTGTTCCAGCGTCGCGTCAGCCGGCGCCACCGGCTCACCGCAGATCCAGCAAGGCACCACGCCGTGCAACTGGCGGGCGACCGTACGGTAGATCTTGGTACGGGTCAGGGACAGGCGGCTCATCAAACGAGTTGCTGCACCCTGCTGATGCTCACCGGCGTCGGCGCCGGCCAGCCGGCTTCCTTGCCGGTGCGCACGATGGCCTCGTTGGTGTCGAAGTAGACCTGCCAGTAGTGGTCAGGGCGGCAGTAGGGGCGCACGGCGAGCACCGGCCCGAGCAGGTTCAGGTCGAGCAGGTTCACTTCCGGCGGCGGCGAGGCCATCACGTTCGGGATGCGCGCCACGGCGTCGCGCAGCCTGGCGCTGGCCTCGGCGGGATCCACCGCGCCGGAGAGTTGTGCCGTGCGGTCCACGCGGCGCAGGGGCAGCGCCGAGAAGTTCTGGATGGTGTCCCCGAACACCTTGCCGTTGCCCACCAGGGTCATCACGTTGTCGGGCGTGATGAGGGTGGTGCCGAACAAGCCCAGTTCATGCACCGTTCCCGTCACCCCGGCCACGCTGACGAAGTCCCCGACCTTGAAGGGCCGCAGCACCAGCATGAACGCCCCGGCCGCGAAGTTGCCCAGCAAGCCGCTCCAGGCCGCGCCGATCGCGAGCCCGGCGCCGGCCAGCAGCGCGGCGAAGGAGGTGGTCTGCACGCCGAAGTAGCCCAGGATGCCGATCACCAGCGCGATGTTCAGCGTGGCGTTGATGATCGTGCCGAGGTACTTGCTGAGGGTCGGGTCCAGCTGCTTGCGGTCCATGGCCGCCTTCACCAGCGCGATCACGCGCACGATGATCCAGCGCCCGACCACCCAGAAGGCGATGGCGGCGAGGATCTTGAGCCCGAGCTGCAGCGCGGTGACCCGGAGGAAGGTTTCGACGGCGGTGATGTCCATTGGCAAGCTCCTGGCGTACGCCGGAACGAGTATAGGACGCGCGCCTACTCGCCCCCGCTGCCGGCCATGGGCAGCGTGACGACGAAGCGGCTGCCGAGGCCGGCGCCAGGGCTGGAAGCCGACACCGTGCCGCCATGCGCCTCGACCAGTTCACGCACCACGGTCAGCCCGAGGCCCAGCCCCACGCCGTTGAACACCGTCGCATGCAGGTCCTGCACGAAGGGTTCGAACACGCGTGGCAGCGCTTCGGCAGTGATGCCGATGCCGCTGTCGGAAACGGCGATCACGACCCACGCGTCCACCAGGTCGACGGACAGCCGGATCTGGCCGCCGTGGGGCGTGTACTTGGAAGCGTTGTCCAGGAGGTTGCTGAAGACCTGCGCCAGCCGCCCGGGGTCTCCGTCCATGGCCAGGCTGGCAGGCAACTCGGGCCCCGTGAACTCCTGCACGCGCGCGTCCATCGCCGGCCGGCAGGCCTCCAGCACCTCCGCGAGGATGCCCACCAGGTCGATGCGCTGGCGCTCGATCCGCAGCTTGCCGGTCGCCACGCGCGTCGAATCCAGCAAGTCGCTCACCAGCCGCGCCATGTGCTTGACCTGCCTTTCGATGATGGCCTGTATCCGGCCCAGGACCAGCGGTTGCTCCGGGATGCGTCCCAGGATGGCGGCGGCGTTGCGGATGGGCGCCAGGGGGTGGCGCAGCTCGTGCGCCACCAGGGCCAGCAATTCGGTCTGGCGCTGCTGTGCCTGTTCGGCGGCGGCCTGCAGTTCCTGCGCACCGATGGCGGCCAGCACCAAGTGCTCGTTGGCTTCGCTCAGCTGCGCGTACCGGCTCTGGTGGTCTGCCAGCGCGCGCTGCCGGGCGGACAGCGTGGCTTCCTGCACCGAGCGCGCGCCATCCTCGGCATCGATCTGGGCGCGCAGCGCGGCCAGCACCAATTGCTGGTTGACGGCCAGCAAGGTGCCGCTCGCGCCAAAGCGGCCCTGGGTCTGCGCGATCTCCGCCTGGAGCCGCGCGAGCTGCTCCTGTGCCTGGCTGATCTGCTCCCGCAGCTGCGTGAGTTCGCGCTGCGCGTCCACCCGCGCCGTGTCGTCGGGGGTGGACGGGGTGCTCACTCTACCGGGTCGGTCCGACCCGTGGCGGCATCCCTGCCTTTGCTCCGGCCGCCAATAGCGGGCGTCGGCCGGCCGCCCAGCAGGCCCTGCTGGCCGATGAGCATGGCGCCCACCCGCAAGCCGCCGTCATCGATGGTGTACTCGCGCAGCTCATTGGAATGCCTGCTGCTGCGCACCTTCACCACAGCGATCATGCGGCGCAGCCGGCTCTCGAGTTCGACGTAGCGCTGCACGATGATGGCGTCGGTCAGGAAGGCGGTGCCATAGGGACTGAAGCGCAGGTCGGTGTACCGGTCTTCCAGCTCGGAGGTCAGCACCACCGTGACGCCGGTGGCCGTCAGGGCCGCCACCAGTCGTGCCAGCTCCTCGCGGAAGTCCTGGCGGAAGGAGGGCGCGATGGCCAGCTCGAACCCCGACAGCGAGTCGATCACCACGCGGCTGGCGCCCAGGCGCCGGATTTCGGCCACCATCAGGCGCAGGATCTCGTCGATCGACAGGTCCGAGGGACGGACATCCACCAGGCTGACGCGCCCCGACTGGATCAGGTCGGCCACCACCGCATTGCGCGCCCGGTCGGGGCGCTGCTCGAACGCGGCGATCACACCGGTTTCGCCGCAGCGGGCGCCTTCGGCCAGGAAGGCCGCCGCCAGGATGCTCTTGCCCGAGCCCGACGGGCCGGCGATCAGCAGCGAATAGCCGCGCGGCAGGCCGCCGCCCAGCATCTCGTCCAGGGTGGGCACGCCCATCAGCAGGCGATCGCCTGGCGGCGCCAGGCGCGGCACGGCGGGGGTGGCAGCGCCGGCCGGGGGGAACACCTCGATGCCGGCCTCGGACATGCGGAAGGTGTACAGGCCCGGCAGCGAGGCCTGGCCGCGCATCTTCATCACTTGCATCTTGCGCACCATGGAGTTGCGCTCCACGCTCTGGCGCAGCCAGATCAGGCCGTCCGCCACGGTGAACACCGGGTTGGCATCGGTCTCCACGAAATATTCGCCGATCAGGAAGGTAGTGGCCTGCCAGCTGGTCATCAGCATGCCCAGCTGCTGCACGAAATGCTGGAGGCTGTTGTGCGTATTGCCCCCGGCGGCGTCGGCCAGCATCACGGAGCGGAAGGAATCGACGAAGACGAAAGCGGGGTTGTGCGCCTCCACCTCGGCCACGACGCGGGCCAGCACCTTCTCCAGGTCGCCGCTGAGCGTTTCGTCGGCGAGGTTGATGAAACGAACTGACCGGTTGAGTTCTTCGGCTTTGAAGAAGCCGAACTGCTGCTGGTAGCGCAGCATCTTCAGCGGCGGCTCGCCCAGCACCGTGAGGTAGAGCGCCGGGCGCTCGGGCGTGGCCAGCGAAAACATGATCTGGTGGGCCAGCGTGGTCTTGCCGCTGCCAGGCTGGCCGGCGATCAGGTTGAACGACAGCTCCGGTAGCCCGCCGCCCAGCACTTCGTCGAAACCCGGGACCCCCGTAGGCAATCGGTTGATGGTCACTCTGGTGCTCATGGAGGCGGGTCCTGCGCGGGCGAACCGCTGAAAAACTTGACCCACACCCCGCCGAGCAACTGCCCGGAAAGCGCGGGACCGATCAGGCTGCCCACCAGGCCGTGGAAGGACAGTAAAAGTGCGGCGCCGGCCGCCGCTGCTTCGGTGCCGCTGCGCCGGACGAGTTCGGCCCGCAGTGCAGCAAGGTTCATTTCGGCGAGGCTGCCAACGTCCTGGGCCGCAGCCAGCCAGGGATGCGGCGCCGTGGCCAGATGCAGACTGCGCTTGTAAAGCGCGGCGACACCGCGCTGCCCTATCACTGGGGCCAGGGCGGCGACGATCTGCCGCCAGGCCGAATCGACCATGTCCGCCACCTGGCCCGCGCTGGCGCCTTCCCTGACTCGCTGCGAGAGGAAACTCTGGATGGGAGGCGCGGCTGGGCTATCCATGAAGCTCGAAACCCTTCAAGCGGTGCGCGGTCAGGCCGGTAGGCGAGCCGGGCTGCAATGCCGCCGACTGTACGCCAACGCACAGCCAAATTGAAACGGGGGGCGTAACATGCAACCGCTAGTCAACCAAACCGACCGCCAAGCCCCCTGTGTCCTCCACCGAACATTTTGCGCATGCGTGCACGGAATGCCGCAAGCTCATCGCCCAGCAGCTGGAAGTGCGCGAACAGCTCCGGAGGGCGCTTGCGCAGTCGCCGGACGGGTCGGCGGTTGCCGTGCTGCGCGACAAGGTTCGCAAGCTGACGGCCGACACCGAACGGCAGTTCCTCAAGGCGATGAACGCAATGCCGGTCGGCCGGTCCTGAGGCGACACCCCGCCCCTGAGGGCGGGCGCGGGAAGCCTCAGATGCCGTGCAAACCCATGGACACCGTCGGGGCGAAGGCGTCGTCCGCCTCATCAGCCGGCGCCTGCAGGTCCGCGTTCCACAGCCGGTAGAACGAGCCCGGGCAGGTGGCAGCCCACAGCGTGAGGCCGAACCGCGGGACGATCGACCTTGCGCGCTGCTGCTTGAGGTGCGCCATCATCCTCCTGGTGCCCTCGCTGATGCGTCCGTCGTCGGGACGCGCAACATGTATGCGCTTGGTCTGGAACATGGTGACCTTGTTGTGTTCACTTCGAACCGTCCCATTGTTGAGGCGAATTGCAAAAGCAGGGCTAGGGCATTGGCCTAGCCCGCGCCACTCGCCGCAGCAGGGCCGCCTAAGCGCCTGCCGGCGCCGCCGCCGTGATGCGCCACCACGCCGGCAGCAGTTCCCGCACCGCGGGCCGGGCAAAGCGGTCGTCGATCAGGTAGACGATGCCCTTGTCCTCCTGCGTCCGGATCACGCGGCCCGCCGCCTGGACCACCTTCTGGATGCCCGGGTACAGGTAGGTGTAGTCGTAGCCGGAGCCGAAAACCCCTTGCAGGCAGGCCTTGAGCTGCTCGTTCCTGGGATTCACCTGGGGCAGTCCCAGGGTGGCGACAAAGGCGCCCACCAGCCTGTCGCCGCGCAGGTCGATTCCCTCGCCGAAGCTGCCGCCCAGCACCGCGAAGCCGACACCCGCCCCGCCGGGCGCGAAGCGCTCGAGAAACCCCTGGCGCTGGCCCTCGTCCATGCCGCGCGCCTGCGCCCACATCGGGACGGTGGGGAAACGCTGCGCGAATTCCGCTGCCACCAGGTCGAGATAGTCGAAGCTGCTGAAGAAAGCCAGGTAGTTGCCGGCCTGCGCTTCGAACTGGTCCGCGATGAGCCTGGCGATGGGCGTGGCGGAGCGTTGCCGATCGGGATAACGCGTGGAAATCCTGCTGACCACGTGCACCTTGAGTTGATCGGCGCTGAAGGGCGAGTCCACGTCGATCCAGGCGGCATTGCCAGGGAGGCCCAGCATGTCCATGTAGTAGCGCGGCGGGCTGAGCGTTGCTGAAAACAGCGTGACCGACCGTGTGGCGGCGAAGCGTTGCTTCAGGAAAGGCGCGGGAATCAGGTTCTGGATGCGAACCGTAGCCGCGGGCTTGCCGAGGGCGCCGGCCTGGTCCGTCCATTCGAGCACCGAATGGGAGCCGAAGGATTCGGCGAGACGCTGGAAACCCAGGATGTCGAAGTAGGCCTGCTGCAGCGGGCCGTCGGCCGAGCCGGGCGCTGCTTCGGCGAAATGGGTCTCCAGCGCGGTACCGGCTTGCTTGAGCGCCGTCATGAAGGCGGCCGGCAGCGCGTCCAGCATGCCGTCGGCCTGTGCCTTGCGCAGCACGTTCCAGCCGCGGTTGACCTTGTCCAGGGCCGTCCGGACGGCCGCCGGCGCCAGCGATCGCACGGCGCGCAGCGAGGCCTGGCTGAGGCCCGCCGAGTACATCGCGCGGGCCCGCTCGACCAGGTTGTGCGCTTCGTCGACCAGCACGCCGACGCGCAGCTCGTTGCCCACCGTCATGGCGTGCAGCATGGCGCTGCCATCGAAGAAGTAGTTGTAGTCGCCGACGACCAGGTCCGCCCAGCGGGCAACTTCCTGGCCGAGGTAGTAGGGACAGACCTGGTGCCGCAGGGCCACGCCGCGCAGCGCCGCGCCGTCCATGACGCCCGCCTCCAGGCTTTCGCTGCGCGCGGCCGGCAGCCGATCGTAGAAGCCCTTGGCCAGCGGGCAGGAGTCGCCATGGCAGGCCTTGTCGCGGTGCTCGCAGGCCTTGTCCCGCGCCGTCAGCTCCAGCACCCGCAGGCCAGGTGCGGCGGCGCTGCTTCCCATCAGCGCCGCAGCATCCAGTGCCATCCGCCGGCCGGTCGACTTCGCCGTCAGGTAGAAGACCTTGTCGAGGCCGTGGGGCTTCGCGGCCTTGAGCATGGCGAACACGGTGGCGGCGGTCTTGCCGATGCCGGTGGGCGCCTGGGCCAAGACGCAGCGGCCCGTGGCGGCGCCCCGGTAGACCGATTCGGCGAGCTCGCGCTGCCCGGTGCGGAAGGTCGGATGCGGAAAGGCCAGCGCCGCCAGGGCCTGGTCCCTGCCGCCGCGGTGTTCCAGTTCCCGCTCGGCCCATGCCAGGAAGTCGCGGCAGCGGGCTTCGAAGAAATCCCGCAGGGATTCGGCGGAGTGGGTTTCGACGAAGGTCGTCTCCTGCTGGGTGGCGATGTCGAAGTACACCAAGGCCAGGTTCATTTCGCCCAGGCCGCGCGCCTGGCAAAGGAGCCAGCCGTAGACCTTCGCCTGGGCCCAGTGCAAATGGCGATGGTTGGCCGGCTGCTTGCCCAGGTCGCCGCGATGCGTCTTGATCTCCTCCAGGCGATTGGGCACCGGGTCGTAGCCATCGGCGCGGCCGCGCACCGCTAGGTGCTCGAATTCTCCCTGCAGGCTGATCTCGGTCTCGTAGAGCGGGCCGCGGCGGCCGGCGACCAGCAGGTGGCCTGCCATGCCCTCCTGCGCGCTGGGCGTGGGGGTGAACCGCAGATCCAGGTCGCCGCGCCTGGCGGTGAACTCGCACAGGGTGCGAACGGCTACGGAATACGGCATCGGCAAATGGTATTCGATGGCTCAGTCGGGAACGTAGCGCGAACGGAACTTGACCGCGTCGGCCTCCAGTTCGAAGGTCACCAGCTGGCCGTTCTTGCCGTCGGCCAGGCGATGCGCGGCGAACAGGGACCACTGGCCCCGCAGGTTGTAGCTGGGCGGGTCGACCAGGGCATAGGGATCCGGAACGAAGACCTCGTGCTCGAAGATCTCGCGGACGCGGTTGCGCGGCGACGGGAAGAGCTTGTAGAGCTCGGTGGTGATGGTCTTTTCGGGCATGGCTGCACTGTACGTCGTGGCGTGGAACACATGCGGTCAGCGACCGCGTTCTCCAACGGGGTGAGCGAAGAAGGCCAGCTTCCCGGCCCGCGGCAGCGCCTTGAGCAGGAGCTCGGCACGCAGCGCGTCGCCTTTCGACCCGTACTCCCGGGCGGCGAGGAGACGCAGGGGCGGCCACGCGCGGGTGAACTTTGCGCCCCGGCCGAACAAGTGCTGGAAGTAGCGCTGCTCCACGTCGACCGCGATGCCTGCGTAGTAGCGGCCGCCTTCGCATTCGAGGAGGTACAGCCAGTACGGGAGCGCCGGCGTACGGACGCTCACTGTTCGCGCAAGGCCTGGAAGTAGCCCTGGATCGCCTTGGGCAAGGCCTTGCGCTGGCACCGCTGCAACTTCATCAGCAAGCCGTGCGGGGCGTCGTCGACCTCGTACTCCCGCCGGATGTCACCCTGGATCCGGGACAGCAGCGCGGCGGCCACCTCGGCGTCCGCCATTGCCCGGTGAGCCCGTCCCGCGGAAGGAAGGGAGTGAAAGGCCGCCAGCGACCCGAGGCGATAGCTGCCGGCCTGCGGATAGAGCCGGCGCGACAGCAGCATGGTGCAGGCGAACGAATGATCCGTCTTCGCGTCCTCGCCCAGGCGCCCCAGTTCCGCGGCCCAGAAGCGCTGGTCGAAGGAAGCGTTGTGCGCAACCAGCGGCGCGTCCTGCACGAACCGGGCCGCCTGCCCCATGACCTCGGCGGCCGGCGGCGCGGCCCGGACCATCTCGTTGCTGATGCCGGTGTAGTCCTCGATGAACCGGGAGATGCGCACTCCCGCGTTCATCAGCGACTGGAACCGGGCAACGACTCTCGTTCCCTCCAGCAGCACGATGGCAATCTCGGTCGCCCGGTCGCCCATGGAAGGGGACAAGCCGGTGGTCTCGAAGTCGATGACGGCAATGGGGTGCATGCGGGACCGGGTTCCTGAAGTTCTAGCGGCTCGCGCCGGCCAGCGTCGCGGACAGCTGCCTGGCCGATCGGGCCGTGACCGCCTTGCCGGTGATGGCCAGCGCCGGACTGTGTTGCAGCATCCGCTCGAACACCGCCCGCACCTCGTCCGCGGTGATGGTTTCGATCATGGCGATCGTTTCGTTCGTGGACGTCACCGATCCGCGCAGGAAGAGCTCTTCGACGGCGCGCTCCATCGTGGCGTAGGTCCGTTCCGAGGACCGCACGCGCGATACCGCCAGCTGGTTCTTCGCCCGCTCCAGATGGACGGGGTCGATCTCGCGTGCGTGGTCGCGCAGCAGCTTGCCCGTGACGGCCATCAACTGCTCCAGCTTGTCCGGCGTGGTGACGGCGTGGACCAGGAAGGCGAACCAGACATCGCCGCCCTCCGCGGTGGACTCCGCCGTGTAGGCCAGGCCCAGCCGCTCGCGGATGGTGTCCGTCAGCGGTGCCGACATGCCGCCGCCGAACAGCAGCGCCGCCACCGATGCGGCAAGCCGCCAGCGCTGGTCCTGCGCGTGCTCGCCCGGCGCCGGCGCTACGGGATAGGCCAGGTTGACGAAGACCTGCGACACCTGGCTGAAGCGCTGCCCCATCGCGCCGCCGATGTATTGGGCCGGTTCCACCGGCTGCGGCGCCGTCCCTTCGGGGAAGCCGGGCATGCCGGCAAAGAGCCGTTCGCCGAGCGCGAGGAAGGCGGCGACGTCGAAGTTTCCCGCCGCGGTGACGACGGTGTTCGCGGCGACGTAATGCCGCTGCACGTGCGCAACGAGGTCCGCCCGGGTGAAGCGTTCGATGTTCTCCACCGTGCCGATCACCGGCATGCCCATGGGGTGGTCGCCCCAGATGGCGCGGTCCAGCAGTTCGCTGGAGCTCTCCTGCGGATCCTCCAGGTACTCGATCGCCTCCTGGCGGATCACGTCCAGCTCGCGCCCCAGTTCGGCCTCGGGAAAGGTGCTGTTCAGGACGATGTCGGCCGTCATCTCCAGGAACCGGTCGGCGTGCTTGCCCAGGCCCGTCATGAAGTAGCCGGTGGTGTCCTTGCTCGTGAAGGCGTTGACGTCGGCGCCGAGCCGCTCCGCATCGAGGTTGATCGCCTGCACGGATCGCGTGGCGGTGCCCTTGAAGGCCATGTGTTCAAGCACGTGGCTGATGCCGCTGTTCTGCGGTGTCTCGTCGCGCGAACCCACCCGCAGGAAGACGCCGACGCTGGCGCTCTGGACATGGGGCAGCGGGATGGCCAGCAGCCGCACGCCGTTGGCCAGGATCTTGACGACGGGCGTCATGGGCGGTGCTCACCTTCGAAATAGGGCAGCAGTGCCTTCGCGGCCGCGATGCGCAGATGCAGTTCCACGGAACTGTCGTTCATGACCTGGAGCAGGAAACGCCTGGGCTCCAGCCCCTCGGCAACCGATGTGTCGCCCGTGCGGGCTTCAGCCAGGGGCAGGAGGCGCTCCGACGCCCGCCGGAAGTCTTCGGGTTTCATGCTTTGCAGTTGGGACAACAGGTTGGCCTGCGCATCGTCGCTGGGCGGCAGGTCCAGCCAGGGCTCGTCGTCGAACAGTGAGGCCAGGTCGGGCGCCAGGAACGCCGCCCAGTGCCGGGGTGCGGCCTCGACGGGAGGCACCCGCGCAGGCTGCGCGATGGCGATGCGCTCGCGCGCGACGCCCCCGAGATAGCGCGTCCGCAGCGCGGCGAGAAAGGCGGTCGCCTGCGCCACCGGCACGGGCTCGCGCAGCGAGAACCAGAGCTGGTGGCCGTGCATGCCGGACACCGCGATGGCAGGCGCGGGCAGATCGAGATCGGCCTGCACGCCTTGCCAGACCTTGGAGAGCGCCGCCCAGCTGGTGGGACCCGCAAGCTCCAGAACCATGGCCCGGACCCGGCCACCGGGGCCTGCGGCTATCCCCTCTTGGTCGGGCGTAAGGTAGAGGCGCAGGATCTCGGATTGGAGTCGGGTCATTGAAGCGGGCTGTGGACACGTTCGTAGCGCCTGTCCGACTCTACCCTGTCCGGCCTCGGGCGAAGACCGGGCGGCGGCTACACGGGACGACTTCTGCGCACAACGCATTCGGAAAGATCTAACTGTTCGTCATTGTGCCGTTCCACAAGTGGGGGGATACAGCGTTGATAGCGAGAGCCATCGCTGCGGGTAGGATGTGGCGCTGATCGAACACACCGGATGCCGCCTTGAAAACCGCCTGCATTCTTGCGCTCCTCTGTGTCGCTTGCGGGCCTGGCGCAGCGCAGGACGTGGGGGCTGAAATCCGGTGCAGTTCCATGGGCACGCAGTTGGAGGTGAATGGGTGCGCGCGACGGAAATTCCAGGCCGCCGACGCGACGCTGAGCATTGCCTACGGGAGCGTGATGGAGCGGCTGTCGACCGAAAAGCGAGCAGTACTGCGCAGAGAACATCGGGCCTGGTTGGCCAGCCGAGACCCAGTTTGCAAATCGAAGCTCAGGCAAGCTGAGGGTGGCTCCACCTGGGAGCTGGAGTTCTACTCCTGCCTGGAAGTGTCCACGCGCCGGCGTACAGAGGAAGTCAAGGCATCGATGGAACGTGCTGTTCAGGACACCCGCGGGCCATCCAGATGAACTCCCTTCTTCCCCTGGCCGTGAGCTCCGTCTTCGTCCTGCTTGCCTTGTGGCACGTTCGGATGGCGTTCGGTTCCATGAGCGGCGAGTCCGGGACGGTGCCCACCGTGGGCGGCAAGCCGCTGTTCATGCCCTCTCGCAAATCCACGCTGGGCGTCGCGGTGGTATTGCTTCTCTTTGCCGTCCTGGTGGCCGCAACGGCTGGCGCGCTGCAGCTGGGAGTCCCCCGTCGCGTTCTCTCCTGGCTTTCCTATGCACTGGCGCTTGGCTTGCTGGCCCGGGCGATCGGGGAATTCAAGTACGTCGGGTTCTTCAAACGCGTGCGGGGCAGCAGGTTCGCCCGCTACGACACGCTGGTCTACTCCCCGCTCTGCCTCTTGTTGGCCGCTGGTGTGGCGGCAGTAGCCTCCGGGAATGGCATCTAGCGGGTCAGTCTCTGGCGCGGCCGGCACCACGACATGCTGCAGATTTCGCTGCTCCGGAGGGACTGGGATGCACGAGATGGCGGAACCTGAAGGCTCCGCCCCAGTTCACCGCCCCGCGGCAGCCACCGTTTCTCCCCGCACCAGCGCCGCGTAGGGGTTGAGCGCCTCGCCGCCCCACCATCGGCCCTTGCGCTCCAGGACCAGCACCGCGAAGTGCAGGTGGGGCGCGCTCTCGGGCGCATTGCCGCTGGTGCCGACATAGCCGATCACGTCGCCGCGGCGCAGCGGCTGGCCGTCGTGCAGGTGCTCCGCGTAGTGGTCGAGGTGGGCGTAGTAGTAGACGATGCGTCCGGACGGGTCGACCTGGTAGATGGAGAGGCCCCCCGCCTTGTTGCTCGAGATCTTCGCAACCTCCCCGTCGTCGGCGGCCAGCACCGGCGTGCCGCGCGGCGCCATGATGTCCAGGGCCTTGTGCTTGCGGCCGCGCCCGCGTTCGTCGCTGAAGGTGTCGCGCAGCTGTGAGCGGCGGATGCCCTGCACGGGAACCGCCAGCGTCCGTGCTGCCAGGGGGTCGGCCGCGGCCAGCGGGGCCGCATGGCCCGGCCCGGCTTGCAGACGCGCCGTCAGGGCCTCCAGGGCGAACGGGCGCACGCCGCTGCTGGCATGCAGCAGCAGTGCAACGCTGCACAGCAACAGAACGCGCGGGCCGGTTCGATCCATGTGCCAAGGTAGGCAGTCGCCCGGCCGATGCGGGTCGGATGAGGTAGCGCAAACGCGTCAGCGGTAGCGCTGCCGTGCAGAATCGCCTGCATGCTTGCTTCCCGACGTGCCCTGCTGGTTTCGTTCGCATCGCTGGCAGCACTCGTCGCCTGCGGGCGTAAGCGCAAGCTCTCGGCGGTGCCGGCCGGCGCCACCGTGCTGGCACTGGGAGATTCCATCACCTTCGGGACCGGCACGACGCCGGAGAGCAGCTACCCCTCGGTGCTCGCGCGCCTCACCGGCTGGAACGTCGTCAATGCGGGCGTACCGGGCGACACGTCCGCCGACGCGCTGGCAAGGCTGCCCGGACTGTTGCAGGAACATTCGCCGCAGCTGGTGCTGGTGAGCATCGGCGGCAACGACTTGCTGCGCAGGCTGCCGGTCGCCGAGACCCGCGCGAACATCCGCGCGATTTGCCAGCAGGCCGCCGCGGCGGGCGCACAGGTCGTCCTGATCGCGATCCCGGAGGCGAGCGCGGTGGCGGCGGCCATGCGCTCGCTGGGCGACCATGCCCTGTACGGGGAGATCGCCACCGAAATGAAGCTGCCGCTGCATTCCTCCGGATGGTCCAGGGTGCTCGGCGATCCGGCCATGCGCTCCGACCCGATCCACGCCAATGCACAGGGCTACGAGGCATTCGCACGCGGCCTGGCGGAGCGCCTGCGCGAGCTCGGACTGGCCGCCGCGCGCTAGCCTGGCGCAGCATGCGGCGACAATCGCGGCATGGCCCAAGGCAAACGCATTTCCGCGGACATCGGGGGTGACGCCCTCCAGGCAATCAAGGACATGGGCGCCGCGGCCAGGCTGGCGCGCACCGGTGCCGGCGAGGGCCAGGCAGTCGCCGCCGCCCGGCTGGGCGTCCACGTCCAGACGATCGCCCGCATCGAATCGGGTGAACCGGGTGTCGCGATCGGGCACGTGCTGGGGCTGCTTGCCCTCTACGGCATCACCGCGAAGCTGCTGCAACCGGACGGCGGCCCGCCCGGCTCCTGAGGCGCCGCACCGGGGCGAAACCGGCCATACTGCTTGCCCAACATCCGCCACGACAGGAGAGAACCATGTCGAATCACGTCTACAAGACCCTCGAACTCACCGGCTCGTCCGCCACCGGCATCGAAGATGCGGTGAGCGCCGCGGTCGCCAAGGCGCACGAGACCGTCCGCAACATGCAGTGGTTCAAGGTATGTGAAACGCGCGGCCACATCCGCGACGGCAAGGTGGCCCACTGGCAGGTGACCATCCAGATCGGCTTCACGCTGGAGTAAGCGGCGGCCCAGCCGCTTTCCGCACGGTGTCCCACGTGCGGGTCGTCACGTCCTTGCCGAAGGTCTTCTCGATCAGCGTCATGAACACCGGCCCTTTGGCCCCCGGCACATAGGCGCTGAAGACCTCGCGGCCTTCCACCGCCAGGATGCGGGCGCCGTCCAGTTCGACCGGCAGCTTGGGCACCGTGGCCGGCGCGGCTGGCAAGAAGGTGATCACGCGCTTGGCGCCCGGCTCCAGCTTGAACTTCGCAAAGGGGTCCGCTTCCAGCAGCGCCTGCAATTCCTCGACCGGGCGGACAAAGGTCATGAACACCTTGTCCAGGTGCTGCTGCATCGCGGCTTCGGCCTTCTTCCGGATCGTCCGCTCCGTTCCGGTGGCGTTGAAGACGACATTGCCGCTGGAAAGCAGCGTGCGGACCTCGGTGAAGCCGGCGGCCTCGAAGGCCGCGGCCAGTTCCGGCATCTTGCAGTTCATGGGGCTGACACCCCTCAGGAAGGCGGCATGGCGTTTCATGCCACTGGACTATAGCGGCCGCGGCTCGTCCTACTCCGTCCCCTCCCCTTCTCCCACGCCGGCGCAGGCACGACGCTGCCAAGAATGGTGGCTGATCCATTGCCCGAGGAGACGCCCATGACCATTCGATTTCTTACCCTGTCCGCACTGGCCCTTGCCATGGCTTGCTCCCTGGCCCCCGCGCAGTCCGCCTCGTCGCGGGCCGGCTTCCGCTGCGGCGGGGTCGGCCTCGATGAACAGCAGCAGTTCAAGGCCGAAGCCGCGCGCCACCATGCGCTGCTGACTTTCGCGCTCTCCAGCGGCGCCTACCTGAGCGACGTCGACTTTCGAGTCGCCGACGGCCGCGGCAACGTGGTGCTGGAAGGCCGCTGCGACGGCCCCCTGATGCTGCTCGACCTGCCCGGCCGCGGCAGCTACCAGGTGACCGCCACCTACGAAGGCAAGGCGCAACGCAAGACCGTGGCGGTGGGCACCAAGCCGAGTCGCGCGACCTTCGTCTGGCCTGGCCCCGCCTGAGGACGCCCCTGCTTAGGCGAGGTCGAACGCCTGCCGGAAGGCCTCACAGAAACCGCGCGTGCCACCGAGGGTCAGGCTCAAGGTGACGCGCGGCGGGCCGGCCGCGCCGGCGCCCAGCTGCAATCGGCCCGGCGCATAGTCCACGGCCAGCGGGGTCGCGACTTCCTGCACGGCCTGCAATTCGTAATGCCAGTCGCCGCCCTCTTCCGGCGCCAGCGGAGCGCCGAAGCCGCGGTGCGCCCAGTCGAGCACGCGCACCACCTCCGCTTGCAAGGCCGGCAACTGCGCCGGCGCGGCGGCGGCCATGGCGTCGAAACTGCCGATGCCCTCCGCGTCCTCGCTGTAGTCAAACTCCAGCCAGTCCAGCGCCATGGCCGTCAGACCACGTGCTCGGGCGCCAGCGCGCAGGGGAGGGCGGTGTCGGCCATTTCGATCTGCACGGTGCAGTGGTGGATGTCGAAGGCCTGCTGCAACTCGTCTCCCAGCTGCTGCAGGAAGGCGTCGCCCGGATGGCCTGCGGGAATCACCAGGTGCGCGGTCAGCGCGTTCTCGGTGGTACTCATGGCCCAGATGTGCAGGTCGTGCACTTCGGACACGCCGGGCAGCGCCGCCAGCTTCGCCCGAACCGCGGCGGCGTCGATGCCTGCAGGCACCGCCTGCAACGCGAGCTGCAGCGACTGCTTCAGCAGGTCCCAGCTGCTCCAGACGATCACCACCGACACCAGCAGCGTCGCCAGCGGGTCGAGCCAGTCCCAGTGCGTCAGCAGCACCACGCCGCCGGCGATGGCCACGGCCAGCGAGACGGCGGCATCGGCCGCCATGTGCAGGTAGGCCCCGCGCACGTTCAGGTCCTTCTGCGCGCCCCGCATGAACAGCCAGGCCGTGAAGCCGTTGATGGCCACGCCCAGCAACGAGACGATGATCACCAGCCCGCCGGCCACCGGCTCGGGGTCCGACAACCGCCGCACCGCTTCCCAGGCCAGGCCGCCGGTCACCAGCATCAGCGCCAGTGCATTCAGCAGGGCTGCCAGGATCGAGCTGCCGCGCAGGCCGTAGGTGAAGCGGCCGCTCGGGCGGCGCTGCGCCAGCCAGATCGCGCCCCAGGCCAGCAGCAGGCTCAGCACGTCGCCCAGGTTGTGGGCGGCGTCGGCCAGCAGCGCAAGCGAGTGCGCCGCGATGCCGCACAACCACTCGACCACGACGAAGCCCGCGTTCAGGGCGATGCCGATGGCGAAGGCTCGGCCGTAGCTGGCCGGCGCGTGGACATGGCCGTGGCCGTGATGGGACCCGTGGTCGTGGCTGTGCCGTTGCCCGTGGTCGTGGCCGGTGTGGTCGTTGTCGTGCTGGTGGGAAGGCGCCATGCCGCAATGGTACGGCGTGGCGCCCGACCCGCATTTCATAAACCAGTTTATAATCTGCCCGTTTATGAAAATCGCCTTCGACCGCCGCTTCGGCTTCCTCGTCTCCGAGGTGGCACGCCAGTACGGCCAGCAGTTCGACCGCGCCGCCCGCGAGAAGCTGGGCCTGTCGCAGGCCCAGGTCCGCCTGCTCGCCGTGCTGGCCGCGCACGAGGACGAGCAGGCGCTGTCGCAGGCCGACCTGGCCCAGCGCCTGGGCCTGACGCCGATGGGCGTGGCCAGCCTGTGCGACCGCATGGCGGCCGCCGGCTGGATCGAGCGCCGGCCGCGCGCCGACGACCGCCGCATCAACGAGCTGCACATGGCCCCCAGCGCGCGCAAGGCAATGGAAAAGGCGATGGCGATCGGCGACGACCTCACCACCGCGGCGCTCGCCGGCCTCAGCGCCGCGGAACGCACGCAGTTGCTGGCGCTGCTCGGCAAGGCGCGCGAGGGCCTGCTGCGGCTGGCCAACGGGGACACGCAGGAAGAAACATGAGCGCCGCCCAGCAGCATGACTTCCCGCACCGCGGGATGATCACCCTGTCCATCATGCTGGCCACCATCATGCAGGCGCTGGACACCACCATCGCCAACGTGGCCCTGCCCCACATGCAGGGCAGCCTGCAGGCCTCGCAGGACCAGATCACCTGGGTCCTCACCTCCTACATCGTGGCCTCGGCCATCGCGCTGCCGCTCACGGGTTGGCTGTGCGCCCAATGGGGCCGGCGCAAGGTCTTCATCGTCTCGGGGGTGGGCTTCACCATCGCCTCGGCGCTGTGCGGCATGGCCACCTCGCTCGGCGGCATCGTCGCCGCGCGCCTGCTGCAGGGCATCTTCGGCGCCGCGCTGGTGCCGCTGTCGCAAGCGGTGCTGCTGGACATCAACCCGCCGCAGAAGGTCGGCCAGGCGATGGCGATCTGGGGCGCCGGCATCATGGTCGGTCCCATCCTTGGCCCGCTGCTGGGCGGCTGGCTGACCGAGAACTTCGACTGGCGCTGGGTGTTCTTCATCAACCTGCCGGTCGGCCTGTTCGCGCTGTGGGGCATCGTCCGCTACCTGCCGGAGAACAAGCCGGCGGCGCAGCGCCTGGACGTGTTCGGGCTGGTGTCGCTGTCGGTGGCCATCGGGCTCTTGCAGCTGTTGCTGGACCGCGGCGAGCTGATGGACTGGTTCGACTCCTGGGAGATCCGGCTGGAGGCGGCCGGCGCGGTGGTGGCCTTCGCCTTCTTCGCCGTGCACACGTGGACGGTGCAGGGCACCTCGTTCTTCAACCGCGACCTGCTGCGGGACCGCAATTTCGTCACCGGCATGTTTTTCGGCTTCATCGTCGGCATGGTGCTGTACGGCACCATGGCGCTGCTGCCCACCTTCCTGCAGACGCTGATGGCCTACCCGGTGGTCTACACCGGCATGGTGACGGCGCCGCGCGGCATAGGCACCATGCTGGCGATGATCGCGGTCGGGCGGCTGGTGGGGAAGGTCGACCTGCGGCTCATCATGGCGACCGGCTTCATGCTGACGGCGTTCTCGCTGTGGCAGATGACGCACATCACGCTGCAGATGGATTCCAGCCTGATCGTCTGGTCCGGCTTCATCCAGGGCCTGGGCATAGGCTTCACCTTCGTGCCGCTGTCGGCCGCCGCCTTTGCCACGCTGGCGCCGCGCCTGCGCAACGAAGGCACGCCCATCTTCAGCCTGCTGCGCAACATCGGCGGCGCCGTCGGCATCTCGATCGTGCAGGCCCTGCTGACGCGCGGCGTGGCGCAGAACCATGCGCAGCTCGCTTCGTTGGTGGGGCCGGACAACCAGGGGCTGGTGGGGCTGCCGGCCGCGCTGGACCCCGGCACGGCCGCCGGCCTTGCCATGCTGAACCTGGAAGTCACGCGGCAGGCTTCGCTGCTGGCCTACATCAATGACTTCTGGATCATGATGGCCGTGACGGTGCTGGCGATTCCGCTGTTGATGTTGATTCGCGCGCCGAAGCGGACAGCAACGGCCGCCGCCGGCGGCGACGTGCCGCATTGATCGGTGGTGGGGTCGCTGCGCGAACCCACCCTACAGCTCGCATTCGTACGCCGTGTAGGGTGGGTTCGCGCCAGCGACCCCACCATGCAGCGCGCGATCAAGCGACGGTGAACA
>JAQGMU010000080.1 GCA_028292195.1 Ramlibacter sp.
ACCGCGCCTGCCGCCCCGGCGGCGGCGGTGCCGGCCGCGCCCGCGGCTTCCGGCGCCGCGCAGATTCCCTCCAAATAAGCTGACGCACCTGCCGCTGCGCGGCAGTAGTGCCGCTGCTTCGGAGTAGAATTCACGGTTGTCCGGAAAGGCGCGCGCTCCCTGCAGAAAAGGGGCGCAAGTCCTCAAGCGTTTCCGGGCGCGTGCACGATTGCCGTCGTGGTGAAATTGGTAGACACGCTATCTTGAGGGGGTAGTGGCGAAAGCTGTGCGAGTTCGAGTCTCGCCGACGGCACCAGACATAACAGCCTGCGGGGCACTGCACCGGCAGGCACACAAAGTCCACGGATCCGGCCCAGATGAACCTCGACCAGTACCTGCCTGTCCTCCTGTTCATCCTCGTCGGCATCGGTGTCGGCGTCGCCCCCCAGGTGCTCGGCCGCCTGATCTCCATCGGCATCGGCGTGCATCACCCGGATGCCCAGAAGAACTCCCCCTACGAATGCGGCTTCGAGGCCTTCGAGGACGCGCGCATGAAATTCGACGTGCGCTACTACCTCGTCGCCATCCTCTTCATCCTGTTCGACCTGGAAATCGCCTTCCTCTTCCCGTGGGCGGTGGCACTCAAGGAGATCGGCGCCGTCGGCTTCTGGGCCATGATGATCTTCCTGGCCATCCTGGTGGTCGGCTTCGTCTACGAATGGAAGAAGGGTGCGCTGGACTGGGAATGAACCCGGCCGCGCCTACCTTCGTTTCACTGAAAGTTTTTGATGGCAAACCAAGGCATTCTTGAAAAAGGTGTCGTGACGACGACCGTGGACTCGGTCATCAACTGGGCCAAGACGGGCTCGCTGTGGCCCATGACCTTCGGCCTCGCCTGCTGCGCGGTGGAGATGATGCACGCCGGTGCGGCGCGCTACGACATCGACCGCTTCGGCATGCTGTTTCGTCCGAGCCCGCGCCAGTCCGACCTGATGATCGTCGCCGGCACGCTGTGCAACAAGATGGCGCCGGCGCTGCGCAAGGTGTACGACCAGATGGCCGAGCCGCGCTGGGTGCTCTCCATGGGCTCCTGCGCCAACGGCGGCGGCTACTACCACTACAGCTACTCGGTGGTGCGCGGCTGCGACCGCATCGTGCCGGTGGACGTGTACGTGCCGGGCTGCCCGCCTACGGCCGAGGCGCTGCTGTACGGGATCATCCAGCTGCAGCAGAAGATCCGCCGCACGCAGACCATCGCCCGCGCGTGAAGGACGCCATGAACGCCGCTGCCGTTTCCACCGCGCCCGAGACCACCTTGCAGGCCGTCACCGCCGCCCTGGGCGACAAGGCCAGGAGCATCAAGCTCGCCTTGGGCGAAGTCACCGTCATCGTCACGGCCGCAAATTACATCGAAGCGGCCCGCATCCTGCGCGACGCGCCGGGCTGCCAGTTCGAGCAGCTGCTCGACGTCTGCGGCGTCGACTATTCCGAATACAGGATGGGCGAGTGGGACGGCCTGCGCTATGCGGTCACTTCGCACCTGCTGTCCATCAGCCTGAACCAGCGGCTGCGCCTGCGCGTGTTCGCGCCCGACGACGACCTGCCGGTGGTGGACTCGCTCACCGGCCTGTGGGGCTCGGCCAACTGGTTCGAGCGAGAGGCCTTCGACCTGTACGGCATCGTGTTCGAGGGCCACGCCGACCTGCGCCGCATCCTCACCGACTACGGCTTCATCGGCCACCCGTTCCGCAAGGACTTCCCGGTCTCCGGCCACGTCGAAATGCGCTACGACCCCGAGCGCGGCCGCGTGATCTACCAGCCGGTGACGATCGAGCCGCGCGAAATCACGCCGCGGATCATCCGCGAAGACAAGTACGGCGGACTGCAGTAATGGCAGAAATCAAGAACTACACCCTCAACTTCGGCCCGCAGCATCCGGCCGCGCACGGCGTGCTGCGGCTGGTGCTGGAGCTCGACGGCGAAGTGATCCAAAGAGCCGACCCGCACATCGGCCTGCTGCACCGCGCCACCGAGAAGCTGGCCGAGACGCGTACCTACATCCAGACGCTGCCGTACATGGACCGCCTCGACTACGTGTCGATGATGTCCAACGAGCACGCCTACTGCCTGGCCATCGAGAAGCTGCTGGGCGTCGAAGTGCCGATCCGCGCGCAGTACATCCGCGTGATGTTCTCCGAGATCACCCGCCTGCTGAACCACCTGCTGTGGCTGGGCGCGCACGGCCTCGACTGCGGCGCGATGAACATGCTGATCTACTGCTTTCGCGAGCGGGAAGACCTGTTCGACATGTACGAAGCGGTGTCGGGCGCCCGCATGCACGCGGCCTACTTCCGTCCGGGCGGCGTCTACCGCGACCTGCCGGATTCGATGCCGCAGTACAAGGCCAGCAAGATCCGCAACCAGCGCGAGCTGGAACGGATGAACGCAGGCCGCAGCGGCTCGCTGCTGGACTTCATCGAGGACTTCACCAAGCGCTTCCCGCACTACGTCGACGAGTACGAGACGCTGCTCACCGACAACCGCATCTGGAAGCAGCGCACCGTGGGCATCGGCGTGGTCACGCCCGAGCGCGCGCTCAATCTGGGTTTCAGCGGCCCCATGCTGCGCGGCTCCGGCATCCTGTGGGACCTGCGCAAGACCCAGCCCTACGAGGTCTACGACCGGATGGACTTCGACATCCCGATCGGCAAGACCGGCGACTGCTACGACCGGTATCTTGTGCGCGTGGCCGAACTGCGCCAGTCCAATCGCATCATCAAGCAGTGCGTCGACTGGCTGCGCGTGAACCCGGGCCCGGTGATCACCGACAACCACAAGGTGGCCGCGCCCAGCCGCGAGAGCATGAAGAGCAACATGGAGGAGCTGATCCACCACTTCAAGCTCTTCTCCGAGGGCATGCGCGTGCCGGAAGGCGAGTCGTATGCCGCGGTGGAACACCCCAAGGGCGAATTCGGCATCTACATCGTGAGCGACGGCGCCAACAAGCCCTACCGCCTGAAGATCCGCGCGCCGGGCTTCCCGCACCTGGCGGCCCTGGACGAAATGGGCCGCGGCCACATGATCGCGGACGCCGTGGCCATCATCGGCACGATGGACATCGTGTTCGGAGAAATTGACAGATGAGTACTGATTCGTTCCAGGACCGTTCTCACCCTCTCCCGCGTGCGGGCGAGGGCCGGGGTGAGGGCATCTCTGACCAAGCCAAGGCGCGCTTCGCCAAGGAAGTCGCCAAGTACCCCAACGAGCAGAAGCAGTCGGCCGTGATGGCGCTGCTGGCGATCGTGCAGCTGGAGCAGGGCTTCGTCAGCAAGGAAGCCGAGCTGGAAGTCGCCGCCTACCTGGGCATGGCGCCCATCGCCGTGCACGAGGTGACGACCTTCTACAACATGTACAACCAGCGGCCGGTGGGCAAGTTCAAGCTGAACGTCTGCACCAACCTGCCGTGCCAGCTGCGCGACGGCCAGAAGGCGCTGCAGTACCTGGAGCAGAAGCTGGGCATCGCCATGGGTGAGACCACGGCGGACGGCCTGTTCACGCTGCAGCAAAGCGAATGCCTGGGCGCCTGCGCCGACTCGCCGGTGATGCTGGTCAACGACCGCACCATGTGCAGCTTCATGAGCAACGACAAGCTGGACCAGCTGGTCGACGGCTTGAAGGGAAGCACCCAATGAACGCCCAACAAGTGCTGGCGCAGTTCCAGGCGACCGGCGTCCAGACCTGCTTCCACGACCGCCACATCAGCCCGCAGATCTACACCGGGCTGGACGGCACCAACTGGCGCCTGAAGGACTACGAAGCGCGCGACGGCTACCAGGCCCTGCGCAAGATCCTGCTGGAAGGATTGACCCAGGACCAGGTGATCGCCACCGTCAAGGAATCGGCCCTGCGCGGCCGCGGCGGCGCCGGCTTTCCCACCGGCCTGAAGTGGAGCTTCATGCCGCGCCAGTTCCCCGGCCAGAAATACCTGGTGTGCAACTCGGACGAGGGCGAGCCGGGCACCTGCAAGGACCGCGACATCCTGCAGTTCAACCCGCACATCGTCATCGAGGGCATGATCATCGCGGCCTACGCGATGGGTATCACCGTCGGCTACAACTACATCCACGGCGAGATCTTCCAGACCTACGACCGCTTCGAGGAAGCGCTGGAAGAAGCCCGCGC
>JAQGMU010000114.1 GCA_028292195.1 Ramlibacter sp.
ACCTTCTCGCTGCGCTTCCAGGCCTGCATGAAGAAGTAGAAGCCGCCGCCGATGCCGCCGAAGATCAGCCACCACCACTTGACGAAGATCTCGCTGAGTGCGATCACGAACAGCGTGGGGGCGGGCAGGTCGGCGCCGAAGGAGGTGAACACGTCCTTGAACGCCGGGATCACGAAGATCATGATCACCGACACCACCACGAAGGCCACCACGACCACCGCGATCGGGTACATCAGCGCCGACTTGATCTTGGACTTGATCGCCTCGGTCTTTTCCATGTAGACCGCCAGGCGGTCCAGCAGGCTTTCCAGGATACCGGCCGCCTCGCCGGCTTCCACCAGGTTGCAGTACAGGCTGTCGAAGTACATCGGGTACTTGCGGAACGCCGCCGACAGCGAGGTGCCGGTCTCGACGTCGGTGCGGACGTCGTTCAGCAGCTTGGTGACGCTGGCGTTGGCGTTGCCGCGGCCGACGATGTCGAACGACTGCAGCAGCGGCACGCCGGCCTTCATCATGGTCGCCAGCTGGCGCGTGAAGATGGCGATGTCCTTGGGCCGGATCTTGGCGCCGGAGCGCATCCGCCGTTTCTTGATCTTGGTCGGCGACACGCCCTGCCGGCGCAGCGCCGACATGACCTGGTTCTCGCCGGCCGCGCGGGTTTCGCCGCGCACCTGCTTGCCGTTGCGGTCCCGGCCCTCCCATTCGAAAACGAACTCGGTGACCTTCGTTGTTGCCGTCGCCATGTGGGCTCCTCTTACGACCTTGTTCTTCTACTCGTTGGTGCAGGCAAGCACTTCCTCGAGGGAAGTCAGGCCCAGCTTCACCTTGTGCAGGCCGGACTCGCGCAGGCTGCGCACGCCCTCTTTTTTGGCCTGCAGGGCGATTTCCAGCGCGCTGCCGTCGGCCAGGATGATGCGCTGCATGTCCTCGCCGATCGGCATCACCTGATAGATGCCGACCCGGCCCTTGTAGCCGTTGTTGCAGGCGCTGCAGCCCACCGGGTGGTAGGGCGTCCAGCTGCCGTCCACATCCTCTTCCTTGAAGCCCGCGTCGAGCAGGGTTTCGTAGGGGATGTCCATCGGCTGCTTGCACTGGCCGCACAGGCGCCGCGCGAGGCGCTGCGCCGTGATCAGGATCACCGACGAGGCGATGTTGAACGGCGCGATGCCCATGTTGCGCATCCGCGTGAGCGTGGTCGGGGCGTCGTTGGTGTGCAGCGTGGACATCACCATGTGGCCGGTCTGGGCGGCCTTGATGGCGATGTCGGCGGTTTCCAGGTCGCGGATTTCGCCGACCATGATCACGTCCGGATCCTGGCGCAGGAAGGCCTTGAGGGCCACCGAGAAGGTGAGGCCGGCCCTCTCGTTCACGTTCACCTGGTTGACGCCGGGCACGTTGATTTCCGCCGGGTCTTCCGCGGTGGAGATGTTCACGCCCGGCTTGTTCAGCAGGTTCAGGCAGGTGTAGAGCGACACGGTCTTGCCGGAGCCGGTCGGGCCGGTCACCAGGATCATGCCGTAGGGGCGCTCGATGGCGGCCAGCAGGCGGGCCTTTTCCTCCGGCTCGTAGCCGAGGGCGTCGATGCCCAGCCGGGCGCTGCTCGGGTCCAGGATCCGGATCACGATCTTCTCGCCGAACAGGGTGGGCAGCGTCGAGACCCGGAAGTCGATCACCCGGTCGGGGCCGATCTTCAGCTTCATCCGCCCGTCCTGCGGCACCCGCTTCTCGGAGATGTCCATCCGCGAGATCACCTTGATGCGGGAAGCCAGCTTGTCCTTGATGGCCACCGGCGGCGAGGCGATCTCGCGCAGTTCGCCGTCGACGCGGAAGCGCACGCGGTAGGTGTGCTCGAAGGGCTCGAAGTGCAGGTCCGAGGCGCGGGCGCCGATGGCGTCCAGCAGCATCTTGTGCAGGAACTTGACGACCGGGGCGTCGTCGACGTCGGAAACCGCGCCTTTGTCGTCCTCGTCGACGACGGCACCGTCCATGGTCGACTCGTCGAACTCGAAGTCGTCGCCGATGATGCTGTCCATCGCCTCCGAGGTGGTGGTGGCGTGCGCCTCCACCATCTTGGTCAGCTTGTCGTATTCGGCGATCACCCAGTCCACGCCCATCTGGGTGGCGAACTTGATCTTTTCGGCCGCCTGCTGGTCCGACGGGTCGGCCGTGGCGACGATCAGGCGGTTGTTGCGCTTGGACAGGACCACCACGCGGTAGCCCTGGCAGATCTTCACGTCCAGCAGGCCGCGCGGCAGGCGCGAGACGTCGATGGCTTCCAGGTCCAGCAGCGGCGCGCCGAAGGCGGACGACATGGTGTGCGCCAGGTCGGCGGCCGAAACCGCACCGGAACCCGTCAGTTCGGCGATGAAGCTGGTGCGGTTGGTCTGCGCCTTGCGGAAGATTTCCTCGGCCGACTTCTGGCCGAGCTTGCCGGCCGTCACCAGTGCGCGGCCGAGGCCAGGCAGTGCTACGGCTGAGGCTTCAGTGGCGGGATCGACGGCGGCCATGGGCGATGGAGTTCTGAGGGCGAATGCAATTGCCCCGAAGTTAGGTCACTCTGGATCATCCCGAAAAGCCGAGGTGGTGTAAACGATGCAGTGGCTTAAGCGCGTCAGGCAGTTGGTAGGAAGTCACGCCTGGCACCATCATGCACCCATTCCGACATGCCTTGTTACGTCCGGGAGCCCGGACGCCCGGACGCCCGGCTGGAGGGCCGGGCAGGCCGGCCCCCCGGATCAGCTGCGGCCGGCGGGATTGTCCATGGCGGCCAGCAGGTCGCGCAGGGCCTGCTTGCAGGCGGCCGGGTCGGGCTTGCCGGCCCGCAAGGCATCGAGCGCCTGGTCGATCGCCTTGTCGACGTGGTGCCAGTCGGTCGCCGCGCGTGGCTTCAGTCCGCCTTCGGCCTCGTCCCAGGCCACTTCCAGGTCCTTGATGCGGGCCTTGGCGCCTGGCAGGTCGCCCTTGTCGACCAGGGCTGAGGTGTCGGCAACGATCTTGCGGAACGGGGCCAGGTCGCCCAGCTTCGAGGCCGTGGCGGCGTGCGCGGCCGGGAGCAGCGGCAAGGGCGCGCCCGTGAAGGCGCTGCCCATGGCGAGCGCGGCGAGTGCCAGTACGGCGGCGGTGCTGCGGGTGAGTTTCATTGCGGATCTCCTTGAAGCGGGTTGCGTTGGGCCGGGGGTCTCACGGTGACCGCCAGCACGAGCGAGGCGATGACGCAGAGGAAGACGACGCTGGTGGCCATGGTTCCCAGGCCCAGGCCGCCATAGTCGCGCGACTGCGCCAGCAGGTCGCCGAGCGAAGCACCCAGCGGGCGGGTGAGGATGTAGGCCAGCCAGAAGGCCAGCACGTGGTTGGCGCCGAAGCGCATGGCGATGGCGATGGCGGCGATGCCCAGTGCGAACACCAGCGCGCCCACGCGGAAGCCCAGGCCCAGGGCCTCGGTCGCGAGGTCGCCGGCGGCCGTGCCAAGCGCGAAAGTGAACAGGATGGCCGCCCAGTAGAACAACTCGCGCCGTCGCGTCACGATGCTGTTGATGGAGAGCGTGCGCTCGCGCCAGTACCAGACGGCGAAGAGGGCGGCGAGTGCCACGCCGAACAAGGCGGTGCTGAGGTACAGGCTCACGCCGAGGCGGTCGGTCAGGATGTCGGTGAGCTGCGTGCCGACCACGCTGAGGAGGACGACGGTCAGCCAGTAGACCCAGGGCACGTAGTTGCGCCGCGTCAGCTGGATGAACAGCGACAGCACCAGCAGCCCCACCATCAGCCCGGTGGTGAGGGCGGCGCCCAGCCCCGCGTGCACCGCGAGCCAGTCCGCCCCCGTCTCGCCGACGGTGGTCGAGAGGATCTTGATGGTCCAGAAGGCCAGCGTGACGGCCGGGACCTTGCTGGTCCAGTCCCCGTCCCGCGGCCGTCGGGCCTCCGCGGCCAGCGAGCTCACCTGGCTGCCTTGCCTTCCTTGGCTTCGGCCTGCGCTTCCTTGGCTTCCTGGGCGTCGGTCTCCTTCTTCAGGGACACGATCTTGCCGGTGAGCGCGTCGACCATGATTTCGGTCACGCCCTTGGTGCCAGCCTTCGCGATGTCGAAGGACCACACCAGCTTGCCTTGCTCCTTCTCCAGTTCCACGCTCTTGATCGTGCCCTGCGGCACCTTGGCCAGCGCGGTGGCGGTCGCCTCGTCCTGCGACACCTTGGCTTGCGCGCGCAGTTCCGCGTCGGTGGGCTGGGCGGCGAACGCCGGGGCCGTAAGGGCGATGCCCGCCAGAATGGCCAGCACGGCCGCGGTGTTGTTGAAAGTCGTCTTCATGAACTGCTCCTGGATACAGGCTTCCGGAATGGAAGCTCGGTAGCCGCATGGTGCCGACGGAAGCTTAGAAACCCCTTAGGGAGACGGTGCGCCGGGGAATGGCGCACACGACGAAGAACCGGCGCCGTGATGGCGCCGTCGTCTTGTCTTGATGCGAAACGGAATTCCTGGTCGGGGTGAGAGGATTCGAACCTCCGGCCTCTACGTCCCGAACGTAGCGCTCTACCAGGCTAAGCTACACCCCGATTTGCCGCGGCACGCCGCGTTCGCGGCGCTGGCGCCGCTGCCTGATTTCTCAGTTGCGACGCTGCAGCAGTGAAGCCGCCAATTGTACCAGAGCCTCGGAGTGCTCATTTCGCGGCAACAGGCCCGCGGCCTCGACCGCGCGCTGCGCTTCCGCCGCCGCTGCCTCGTGGGCGACGTCCAGCGCGCCGGTTTCCCGCACGATGGCGATGATGTGGTCGAGCTCGCCCACGGCGCTCTCCTCGATGGCGTGCCGGATCAGCGCGCGCTGCGCTGCGGTGCCGCGCCGCATGGCGGCGATCAGGGGCAGGGTGACCTTGCCCTCGCGCAGGTCGTCGCCCAGGTTCTTGCCCATCTCCTCGACGGCGCCGGCGTAATCGAGCACGTCGTCGATCACCTGGAAGGCGGTGCCCAGCGCCTGGCCGTAGTCGGCGCAGGCCTGCTCGGTGGCCGCCGGCGCGCCGGCCAGCACCGCGCCCAGGCGGGCGCTGGCCTCGAACAGCTTGGCGGTCTTGGAGCGGATCACCTGCAGGTAGCCGGCCTCGTCGAGCTCGGGGTCATGCATGTTCATCAGCTGCATGACTTCGCCCTCGGCGATGACGTTGGTGGCTTCGGCCAGGATCTCCATCACCCGCATGTCGTGGGCGTCCAGCATCATCTGGAAGGCGCGCGAGTAGAGGAAGTCGCCCACCAGCACGCTGGCGGGGTTGCCGAAATTCTGGTTGGCCGTGGCGCGCCCGCGGCGCAGGGTGGAGTCGTCCACCACGTCGTCGTGCAGCAGGGTGGCGGTATGGATGAACTCCACCACGGCCGCCAGGTTGAAGCGCTGCTCGCCGCGCCAGCCCAGCGCGCCGCAAACCAGCAGCAGCAGCGCCGGCCGCAGCCGCTTGCCGCCCGAGGAAATGATGTAGCGGGCGACCTGGCCCACCAGCGGGGCACCGGAGGCCAACCGGCGGGCGATGACGGCGTCGACCTGGCCCATGTCCTCGGCGATCAGGGAAAGTACGGAGGAAGCGTTGGAGGAGGAGTCGGGCAAAACGGGATCCGCGGAGTTGCCGGATTATAGAAAGGACCCCGCCCGCCAAGCCCCATGCGGCCCCGCACCACGTGAGTGCGCGCAAACTAGGATATAATCTTGGGCTCTCCGGAAATTCGTCCGGGGATTCGAGACTCCTCGCGGGGTCACAAATGTGAGGTCACTATGTACGCGGTCATAAAAACCGGAGGCAAGCAGTATCGTGTTGCTTCCGGCGATAAGATCAAAGTAGAACAGATAGCTGCGGACATCGGCCAGGAAATCACGATCGACCAGGTGCTCGCTGTCGGAAACGGCGGCGACCTGAAGATCGGCGTCCCCCTGGTGTCCGGTGCCACGGTAAAAGCCACGATCGTGGCGCACGGCAAGCACGACAAGGTGCGCATCTTCAAGATGCGCCGCCGCAAGCACTACCAGAAGCACCAAGGCCATCGCCAGCAGTACACCGAGCTGGAAATTGGCGTGATTGCCAGTTGATTGATTTCGGGGACGGATCTTCAGCTCTGTCCCTGACCGATTAGGACAGGAACCATGGCACAGAAAAAAGGCGGCGGCTCTACGCGAAACGGGCGGGATTCCCAGCCGAAAATGCTGGGCGTCAAGGCCTTTGGCGGCGAACTCATCAGCGCCGGCTCCATCATCGTGCGCCAGCGCGGCACCAAGTTCCATCCCGGCACCAATGTCGGCTTGGGCAAGGACCACACGCTGTTCGCCCTGGTGGACGGCCACGTGAAGTTCCAGATCAAGGGCTCGCTCAACAAGCACACGGTCAACGTCGTGCCCGCGGCGGCTTGAGTTAACCTCGACCTGCCGACAAGGAAGCCCCGATGAAACGGGGCGAAAACAAAGCCCCGACAAGTCGGGGCTTTGTCCTTTATAAAGGTTCCCACCATGAAGTTCGTTGACGAGGCTTTCATCGACATCTCCGCCGGCGATGGAGGGAACGGCTGCGTCTCGTTCCGCCACGAGAAGTACAAGGAATTCGGCGGCCCGAACGGCGGCGACGGCGGCCGCGGCGGCCACGTCTGGGCAGTGGCCGACGTGAACCTGAACACCCTGGTCGACTTCCGCTATGCGCGCCGCCACGATGCCGGCCGCGGCGAGCACGGCATGGGCTCGGACATGTTCGGCGCCATGGGCCACGACATCGTGCTGAAGATGCCCGTGGGCACCATCATCAGCGACGTCGAGACCGGCGAAGTGCTGTACGAACTGCTGGTGCCGGGCGACAAGATCATGATCGCCAAGGGCGGCGACGGCGGCTTCGGCAACATGCGCTACAAGAGCTCCATCAACCGGGCGCCGCGGCAGAAGACGCCGGGCTGGCCGGGCGAGAAGAAGAGCCTGAAGCTGGAGCTGAAGGTGCTGGCCGACGTCGGCTTGCTCGGGATGCCCAATGCCGGCAAGTCCACGCTGATCTCCGCGGTGTCGAACGCGCGGCCGAAGATCGCCGACTACGCGTTCACCACGCTGCACCCGAACCTGGGCGTGGTGCGGGTCGGCCCGGAGCAGAGCTTCGTGATCGCCGACCTGCCGGGCCTGATCGAGGGCGCCTCCGAAGGTGCCGGTCTCGGCCACCAGTTCCTGCGGCACCTGCAGCGCACGCGGCTGCTGCTGCACGTGGTGGACATGGCGCCCTTCGACGACAACGTCGACCCGGTGGCGCAGGCCAAGGCCATCGTCGCCGAACTGAAGAAGTACGACCCCAAGCTGTACGACAAGCCGCGCTGGCTGGTGCTGAACAAGCTGGACATGGTGCCGAAAGAGGAGCGGGAGGCGAAGGTCAAGGACTTCGTCAAGCGCTTCAAGTGGAAGGGCCCCGTGTTCGAGATCAGCGCGCTCACGCGCGAGGGCTGCGAGCACATGGTGCAAGGCATCTACCAGCACATTCGCGCCCAGCAGGTCGCCGAGCAGGCGCCGGTCGATGTCGATCCGCGCTTCGCGGTCAGCGACAATCCGGAGTCATGAGCGAATCGGGCGGATCGCAGGCGCTGCGCGATGCGCGGCGCATCGTGGTGAAGGTGGGCTCCAGCCTGGTCACCAACGAGGGCCGCGGGCTGGACGAGCGCGCGATCGGCGAGTGGAGCCGGCAGCTGGCGGCGCTGGCCGCCGAGGGCCGCGAAGTGATCATGGTCTCCAGCGGCGCCATCGCCGAAGGCATGAAGCGCCTGGGCTGGACCACGCGCCCCCATGAACTGAACGAACTGCAGGCGGCGGCCGCCGTCGGCCAGATGGGCCTGGCCCAGATGTACGAGACCAAGCTGCGCGAGCACGGCCTGGCCTCGGCGCAGGTGCTGCTGACGCATGCCGACCTGGCCGACCGCGAGCGCTACCTCAACGCCCGTTCCACGCTGCTCACGCTGCTGGGCCTGCGGGTGGTGCCGGTGATCAACGAGAACGACACCGTCGTCAACGACGAAATCAAGTTCGGCGACAACGACACCCTCGGCGCACTGGTGGCCAACCTGGTGGAGGCCGACCTGCTGGTGATCCTCACCGACCAGAAAGGCCTGTACAGCGCCGATCCGCGCAAGGATCCGGCGGCCCGCTTCATCCAGGAAGCCAACGCCGGCGATGCGTCGCTGGAGGCGATGGCCGGCGGCGCCGGCAGCAGCATCGGCAGGGGCGGGATGATCACCAAGGTGCTGGCGGCCAAGCGCGCGGCCGGCTCCGGCGCCTCCACCGTGATTGCCTGGGGCCGCGAGACCGACTGCCTGTTGCGCCTGGCGCGCGGCGAGATCATCGGCACCTTGCTGGTGGCGCCCACCCAGAAGAGCCAGGCGCGCAAGCGCTGGATAGCCGACCACCTGCAGCTGCGCGGCGCGGTGACGGTGGACGAGGGCGCGGTGGCCAAGCTGCGCGACGAAGGCAAGAGCCTGCTGACCATCGGCATGACCGCGGTGGACGGCGACTTCCACCGTGGCGAGGTGATCGCGGTGCGCGACCCCCGCGGCCAGGAAATCGCGCGCGGGCTGGCGAACTACGCCGCCGCCGAAGCGCGCCTGCTATGCCGCAAGCCTTCGAGCGAGATCGAGAAGCTGCTGGGGTATGTGGCCGAGCCGGAGATGATCCACCGGACGAACCTGGTGGTGATGCGCTGACGCTGGAGCGCTGGGGTTCCTGCGTCACCCCAGCCTACCCGCTGGGTGGCGATGCGCTGACGCTGGAGGCTGGGTTCCTGCGTCGCTCCGGCCCACCCGTCTGGGTGGTGACACGCTGACGCTCGAACGCTGGGGTTCCTGCGTCACCCCAGCCTACATGTCGCGGCCGGGCCCGTAGGCTGGGGTGCAACCCCAGCTGTCTTCAATAGTTCGAGAACCGCCGATCGACGCCGGATCGCAGGTCGCGCACGATCTGCGCTGCACTCCCGTTCGGCGCCTCGCCCACGCAGGCGCCATTGCGGGCAACCAGCAGGCTGTAGCGGCTGTTGGGAACCGAATGCAGCGGCTGCCACACGCTGCCCTGGGCCGGCACCCAGCCGCTGTCCGGGTTGTGGCGGGCGAACACGCGCACTTCGCCGGTGCTGCAGCGCAGGCCCTCGTAGATGGCATTGACCGCGCCGCTGGGGCTGCTGGCCACCACCACGTAGCGCACCACCCTGTCCGTGCCGATGGCCACGGAGGAAGGGTCGATGCCGAAGCGCAGGCCGCTGCCCGGAACGTCCAGCGGGATCAGGCCGCTGGTGCGCAGGGCCGGCGGCGGCGGCGCGTCCTGTTCCTTCCAGTTGGGATCTGCGGGGAACACCTGGGCCGAGGCGGCCAGGGAAGCGCCGGCCAGGATGGCCAGCGCGAGGAAACTACGAAGCATGCTTTCCCTTGACGGTCTCGTCGATCTGGCCCTGGGGATTCGGGTCGAACACCGCGCCGGGCGGCAGTTCCATCGCCGGTGAACCCATCGGCATCTGCATGCCGTCGCGGTCGGCATCGCGCGTGCGCATGCCGCTGCGCAGGTACCGGTTGCGATGGTCGCTGTGGGGCAGGTAGCGGGCCAGTTCGCGCAGCGCCATTTCGTAGACGCCGCGCTTGAACTCCACCACCACGTCGAGCGGCACCCAGTAGTCGTTCCAGCGCCAGGCGTCGAATTCGGGATGGTTGGTGGCACGGAGATTCAGGTTCCAGTCCTGCCCGGTCAGCTGCAGCAGGAACCAGATCTGCTTCTGGCCCTTGTAGTGGCCGCGGGCGTCGCGCCGGATGTAGCGCTCCGGCACCTCGTAGCGGAGCCAGTCGCGCGTGCGGGCGACGATGCGAACATGCTCCGGCATCAACCCGATTTCCTCGTGCAGTTCGCGGAACATGGCTTGCTCCGGGCTTTCGCCGCGGTCGATGCCGCCCTGCGGGAACTGCCAGCTGTGTGTCCGGATCCGCTTGCCCCAGAACACCTGGTTTCTCTGGTTGAGCAGGATGATGCCGACGTTGGGCCTGAAGCCGTCCCGGTCAAGCATAATCACACCCCAAAATCTTCTGAACTGAGTTCATTATGCACGGCGCCCCTGCGCGCTGGAAGGGCTCAGTCGCTCCCCCCACCCTGGTCCTAATTCGATGAGAGCTTCGCAGTTCCTGATTTCCACCTTGAAGGAAGCCCCGGCCGACGCGGAGGTCGCCAGCCACCGGCTGATGACGCGGGCCGGCATGATCAAGAAGCTTGGCGCCGGCATCTACACCTACATGCCCATGGGCCTGCGGGTGATCCGCAAGGTCGAGGCCATCGTGCGCGAGGAGATGGACCGCGCCGGCGCCGTGGAACTGGCGATGCCGGTGGTGCAGCCGGCGGAGCTGTGGCAGGAGAGCGGGCGCTTCCAGGCCTATGGCCCGGAGCTGCTGCGCATCAAGGACCGGCATGAGCGCGATTTCGTGGTGCAGCCCACCAGCGAGGAAGCCATCACCGACGTCGCCCGCCAGGAGCTGCGCAGCTACAAGCAGCTGCCCAAGAACCTGTACCAGGTGCAGACCAAGTTCCGCGATGAAAGAAGGCCGCGCTTCGGCCTGATGCGCGGGCGCGAGTTCATCATGAAGGACGCCTACAGCTTCGACCGCGACCTCGATGCCGCCAAGCGCAGCTACCAGCAGATGGCCAAGGCCTATCGCGCGATCTTCGACCGCTTCGGCCTGCGCTATCGCGCCGTCGCCGCGGACAGCGGCGCCATCGGCGGCGACGTCAGCCAGGAGTTCCAGGTGATCGCCGCCACCGGCGAGGACGCGATCGTCTACTGCCCGGACAGCGATTACGCGGCCAACATGGAGAAGGCCGAGGCGATGGCGCCCAGGGGCCCGCGCCCGGAGGCTGCGAAGAAGATGGAGAAGGTGCCGACGCCGGGCAAGGCGACCTGCGAGGACGTCGCGGCGCTGCTGCGGGTGCCCCTGGACACCACCGTCAAGTCGCTGGTGCTGGCGACCGACCAGCTCGATGACAAGGGCCAGCCGGTCAAGTCGCAGGTGTGGCTGCTGCTGCTGCGCGGCGACCACGACATGAACGAAATCAAGGTGAGCAAGGTGGCTGGCCTGGACCAGGGCTTCCGCTTCGCCACCGTGCCTGAGATCGAGGCGCACTTCGGCACCAGGCCCGGTTATCTCGGGCCGATCGGCCTGAAGAAGCCGGTGAAGATCGTCGCCGACCGCGAGGTGGCGGTGCTGGCCGACTGGATCTGCGGCGCCAACGAGGAGGACTACCACCTCGCCGGCGTCAACTGGGGCCGCGACCTGCCGGAGCCGGACGCGGTGGCGGACATCCGCAACGTGGTCGAGGGCGACCTTTCCCCCGACGGCAAGGGCAAGCTGGCGATCGAGCGCGGCATCGAAGTCGGCCACATCTTCGTGCTGGGCACCAAGTACAGCGTGCCGATGAACGCCAACTTCCTCGACGACGACGGCAAGCCCAAGCCCTTCCAGATGGGGTGCTACGGCATCGGCATCACGCGCCTGCCGGCGGCCGCCATCGAGCAGAACCACGACGAGCGCGGCATCATCTGGCCGGATGCCATCGCCCCGTTCACGCTGGTGATCTGCCCGATCGGCATGGACCGCAGCGCGGACGTGAAGGCGGCGGCTGAAAAGCTGCACGACGAGCTGTCCGCGGCCGGCGTCGACGTGATGCTGGACGACCGCGGCGAGCGCCCCGGCGCGATGTTCGCCGACTGGGAACTGATCGGCGTGCCGCACCGCGTGGTGATCTCCGACCGCGGCCTGAAGGAAGGCCAGCTGGAATACCAGCACCGCCGCGACGCCGCGGCCACCAAGGTGCCGGCGGCGGAGGTCTTCTCCTTCGTCAAGGGTCGGCTGGCGGCGTGATCACGCGCCGCGCCCTGCTGCAACCCGCGCTGGCGGGTGCGGGCATGCTGCTCCTGGGCGGGCGGGCGCGGGCCGGCGCGCAGGTGGAAGAGCCGCTGGTCGACTCGGTCCGCACCGCGCTCACCGCCGCAGTGGCCTACGGCGCGCCCCCGGTCCCGGATTTCCCGAGCATGGAAGCCCGGCTGGCCTACCTGCGCTGGCTCGGGCAAATGAGCAACCGGCTGGTGCGGCGCAAGGCCGACTGGACCGAACGCAAGGAATTCCTGCAGACCGTCTGGTACGAGAGCCGGCGCGCCGGCCTCGACACCGGGCTGGTGCTGGGGCTGATCCAGGTGGAAAGCGCCTTCCGCAAGTTCGCGGTGAGTTCGGTGGGCGCGCGCGGCTACATGCAGGTGATGCCGTTCTGGACGCGCCTGATCGGCAATGGCGACCCGTCCAGCCTGTTCCACATGCAGACCAACCTGCGTTTCGGCTGCGTGATCCTGCGCCACTACCTGGATCGCGAAAGCGGCGACCTGTACCTGGCGCTGGGCCGCTACAACGGCAGCCGCGGCCAGCCGCAGTACCCGCGCGCGGTGTTCGCCGCCGGGCGCAACTGGGTGTTCAGCGACACGCCTTTGCCGGAGCGGTCGCCGGATCCGACGAAGCCCGCCGAGAAGGTCCAGGGCGGGCCGTAGGCTGGGGGGAACCCCGGCGACCCGCGACCTGCTGGGGTTACACCCCAGCCTACTGGAGGAATCCGATCTTCGCCTTCGCCCCTGCCGCCTTGGGCAGGTCGTCCGGCTGTATCGATCCGCGCCGCGCCAGGCGCGCATTGCCGAAGCCCGTCATCAGCGCCCGCCGCATCTCGCGCGGCGCCAGTTCGGCCAGCATGTCCAGCACGTCGTCGCCGGCCTCCTCGTCGAAGTGCAGGCCCCAGCCGTGTTCGCCGCGAATGGCGAGGTACAGGTTGCGGGCGATGGCGCGGGCCTGCTCCGGGGTGGGCGCGTCGATCTCGAACACGTTCATGCGGTTCATGATCGGCTCGGGAATGCAGCGGTCGTCGTTGGCCGTCATGATCCAGATCACCTGGCTGGCGTCTATGGCCACCTCGGCGAATTCGTCCATGAAGGTCGTCGCGGTGTCGTGCTCCAGCAGGCTGTACAGCGAACCGAGCGGGTCGTACTGCGCATCGGCGCTGGCCTTGTCGATCTCGTCGACCACGATCACCGGGTTGGCGTACTGGCCGTCCACCAGGGCTTCGAACACCTTGCCCGGCTTGGCGCCCTTCCACTGCGAGGAGGCGCCGGAGAGCAGCCAGCCGGCCGTCATCGAGCTCATGGGCACCAGGTTCATGCCGGTGCCGAGCAATTCGGCCAGCTGCCGCGCGAAGTGGGTCTTGCCGATGCCGGGCGGGCCGAGCAGCAGCATGGGCGTCACCTCGAGGCCGTCACCGATGTCCTGGGCCAGCGCCACGTGGCGGCGTACGTCGTCCAGCGCTTCGGCGAAATTCGGCAGCTGGTCGTAGAGCGAGGCCATCTCGGGCACGCCGCTCGGCTTGACCTGGAAGCGCTCGGGGCCGCGTTCCAGCATGCGTTCGTAGGTGGCGCGCAGGCTTTCATGATCGCGCGCCGGCAGTTTTGCGAGCTTGCGCTCGACGTCGTGCGGGCGGAACACGCTGCGGATCTGGGCGATCGGCAGTTTGAGGCCGGACTGGGGAACGAGGCTGCGGTTTTCCATCGAACACTCCTTCAACGACTTTTACTGATTCCAGCATAAGCCGTGCCAGGGAGCAATGAATGGCTGCGCTAACCCGCGCTTATGTCAGCAGGAATCGACAGCCGAGGCGGGACGCGTGGCCTTGGCAGCCGTGAGGTGGGAGTGCTGATGGATAGTGCGCAGCGAAGCTGCACACCCTACGGGAGGCGGCTTAAGCGCCGCCGCCCAGGACCTGCTGCAGCTCGCCGTTCTGGTACATCTCCATCATGATGTCCGAACCGCCGACGAACTCGCCCTTGACGTAAAGCTGGGGGATGGTGGGCCAGTTGCTGTATTCCTTGATGCCCTGGCGGATCTCGTCGTCCTCCAGCACGTTCACGGTCTTCAGCTGCTTGGGGTCCACGCCGCAGGCTTTCAGGATCTGGATCGCGCGGCCCGAGAAGCCGCACATGGGAAAGCTGGCATTGCCTTTCATGAACAACAGCACTTCGCTGTTCTTCACCAGGTCGTCTATGCGTTTCTGGGCGTCACTCATGGGGAAAATCTCCTGGGCAGGTCGCTGCCGAAACATTGCGGTGGATTATCCCAGTTCAAGGCGGCGGGCGCCGGAACAGCGCTGGATACCCGCCAGGTCGGCACGGCTCAGGCTGTCCGCCAGGCCGGCAGCCGCCAGCAGGCCGCGCACGGCCACCGCCTGGTCCCAGCCGTGCTCCAGCAGCAGCCAGCCGTTGGGCGCCAGGCGGGCCGGCGCGGCGGCGGCGATGCGGCGGATGTCGTCCAGGCCATCGGCCCCCGCGACCAGTGCGGCAACCGGCTCGTGCCGCAGCTCCGGCAGGTGCGGGTCGCCGGCGGCGACGTAGGGCGGATTGCTGACGACCAGGTCGTAGCCGGCGCCGGCGCCGTCCAGCCAGTCGGCCTGCCGGAACCGCACCGCCAGGCCGAGCCGCTGGCCGTTGGCCCGGGCGACCTCCAGGGCCGCGGCGCTGCGGTCGACGGCCTCGACCAGCGCATCGGGCCGGGCCTGCTGGATCGCCAGCGCAATGGCGCCGCTGCCGGTGCCCAGGTCGATCACGCGGGGTGCGTTGCGGCCTTGCAAGACTTCGAGCGCCCATTCCACCAGCGTTTCGGTGTCGGGGCGCGGGACCAGCACGCGGGCATCCACCTGCAGCGGCAGCCCGAAGAATTCCTTGTGGCCCACCAGGTAGGCCAGGGGCTCGCCGGCGGCGCGCCGCGTGGCGAGTTCGGCGAAGCGGGCACCGGCCTCGTGCGCCAGGGCGTCATCGTCGTGCGAGATCAGCCAGGCCCGGTCGCCGGCCGGCCGCTGCAGCACGTGCAGCAGCAGCAGTTGCGCGTCGAGCCGGGCGACGCCCAGCGCCGCCGCCTTGCGCAGTGCTTCGGCCAGCGTCACGCGCGGACCGCGCCCATGCCGACTTCCAGCTCCTCGAGCTGTTCGGCCCGGCGCGCCAGCAGCAGCGCCTGCACCACCTCGTCGAGGTCGCCTTCCATGACCATGGCCAGCTTGTACAAGGTCAGGTTGATGCGGTGGTCCGTCATGCGGCCCTGCGGGAAGTTGTAGGTGCGGATGCGGTCGGAGCGGTCGCCGCTGCCGATCAGGCCCTTGCGGGTGGCCGCCTCCCTGGCCGCCCGCTCCGAGCGTTCCTTCTCCTGGATGCGCGCCGACAGCACCTGCAGCGCCTTGGCCTTGTTGCGGTGCTGCGAGCGGTCGTCCTGGCACTCGGCCACGATGCCGGTCGGAAGGTGGGTGATGCGCACCGCCGAATCGGTCTTGTTCACGTGCTGGCCGCCGGCGCCGGAGGCGCGGTAGGTGTCGATGCGCAGGTCGGCCGGGTTGATCTGCACCGCCGCGGCCTCGTCCGGCTCGGGCAGCGCCGCGACCGTGCAGGCGCTGGTGTGGATGCGGCCCTGGCTCTCGGTGGCCGGCACGCGCTGCACCCGATGGCCGCCGGACTCGAACTTCAGCTTGCCGTAGGTGCTGGCGCCGACGACGCGGATCACCACTTCCTTGTAGCCGCCGACCTCGCCCAGGCTTTCGCTGACGATCTCGGTGCGCCAGCCCTGCCGCTCGGCATACTTGGTGTACATGCGCAGCAGGTCGCCGGCGAACAGCGCCGATTCGTCGCCGCCGGTGCCGGCGCGGATTTCCAGGAAGGTGTTGCGGACGTCGTCCGGGTCCTTGGGCAGCAACAGGCTCTGCAGCTCGCTTTCCAGCGCCGGCAGTTCGGCCTCGAGGGCGGCGATCTCTTCCTTCGCCATCTCCGCCATCTCGGCGTCTTCCAGCATCTCGCGCGCCTGCGCCAGGTCGCGTTCGCGCTGCTGGAACAGCTGGTAGCGGCCGGCTACCGCGCTCACCTCGGAGTGCTCACGGGTGATCTCGCGATAGCGCGCCATGTCGTTCACCACCTCGGGCTGGGCGAGGAAGAAGTCGAGTTCCTGCAGGCGGACGGGGAAGCGCTCGAGTTGCTGTCTCAGAAAGGGTTTCACGTGCGTTGAGCGTTGAGAGTTGAGCGGGAAGAACGGGCGTGCATCCGGCGCCGGACGCCGGACGCTCAACGGCGGCAGCTAACGCTCTTTGCGCAGGAAGAAGTGCTCGATCGCCTGGGTGGCGCGCTGGCGCGCCTCGGCGTCGCCGGTGTGCAGTTCGGCCAGGGCGCCGTGCAGCATCTTCTGGGTCAGGCCGCGCGACAGCGCTTCCAGCACCGCGTCGACGTCCTCGCCCTTGGCCAGCAGCTTGCGCGCGCGCGCCAGTTCGACCGCGCGCCACTCGTCCGCCTGGGCATTGAGCTGGCGGATCACCGGCACGGCGTGGCGCTGGTCCATCCAGTGCACGAAGCTCTGCACGCCGGCGTCGATGATCGCCTCGGCCTGGGCCACGGCGGCCTGGCGGTTGGCGTGGCCGGTCTGCACCACGTGGGCCAGGTCGTCCACCGTGTACAGGTAGACGTCTTCCAGCTGCTTGACCTCGGGCTCGATGTCGCGCGGCACCGCCAGGTCCACCATGAACATCGGCCGGTGCTTGCGGGCCTTGATCGCCCGTTCCACGGCGCCCAGGCCGATGATCGGCAGCTGGCTGGCGGTGGAACTCACCACCACGTCGAATTCATGGAGCCGGCCGGTCAGGTCCGCCAGGCGCATCACCTCGCCGCCGAAGCGGCCGGCCAGCTTCTCGCCGCGCTCCAGGGTGCGGTTGGCCACCGCGATCGATTTCGGGTTGCGGGCGGCGAAGTGGGTGGCGGCCAGCTCGATCATCTCGCCGGCGCCGACGAACAGCACGCGCACCTTGCCCAGGTCCTCGAACAGCTGGCCCGCCAGCCGCACCGCGGCCGCCGCCATGCTGATCGAATGGGCGCCGATCTCGGTGGAGCTGCGCACTTCCTTGGCCACCGCGAAGGAGCGCTGGAACAGCTGGTTGAGCGTGGTGCCCAGCGCGCCGGCCTCTTCGGCGGCGCGCACGGCGTCCTTCAGCTGGCCGAGGATCTGGGGCTCGCCCAGCACCATCGAATCGAGCCCGCTGGCGACGCGGAAGGCATGGCGGGCCGCCTGGGCGTCCTGCAGCATGTACGAGTGGCTGCGCAGCAGGCCGGGAGCCACGCCGCCCGAATGAGCCAGCCATTCGATGGTCGGCTCGATCTCGTGGTTGGCGCCCGCGCAGTAGATCTCGGTGCGGTTGCAGGTCGACAGGATGGCCGCTTCCGGCAGCCGCCCGCGCGCCTCGAAACTGCCCCGCAGCGACTCCAGGGTGGGGCCGATCTGGTCGATGGCAAACGCGAAGCGGCCCCGCATATCCAGCGGCGCCGTCGTGTGGTTAATGCCCAATGCCCAGACTGCCATCCGGCGAATTATAAAATTCCCCGGCAGATCAAGCACTTAGCATTCGTCAATTCCTTCGAAACGTGAACACCCTGGACCTTTTCAAGCATGTGCTGAGCTTCGCCGCCCCAGCCCTGGCGGTGGCCCTCCTGGTCGCCCTGGGCGGCCGCTGGCTGCTGCCCGGAAGCGCGCCGCGCCCCGCCTGGTGGGTGCTCTTTGCTATCAACTTCCTAGCTGGCCTGGTGGCGCTGGGGGCCGGTTTATGGCTTTTCGGCCGCGATGGCAAGATGCTGACGTACGCCGCCCTCGTCGTGGGCGTGGCGACGACACAGTGGCTGGCCGGCCGGGCATGGCGGCCCTGAGGAAATCGGAAAAATGCACATAGCGGCTCGTTTGGGGTGGCGCATCGTCCACGAAGTCCGGGACCGCCTGGTGCCGCCCAGGATGGGCGTGCCCGTCATTCCCCCAGGCGCCCGCTCCTGGGCGACGGACGTGCTCGAGCCCACGCTGGCCCAGCCCGTCTCGCAGCTGTGCACCCACCGCCAGTTCGACGAGCCGGAATTCGCCTTCTGGACCCGGGAGATGCAGCTGCCGCTGCGAACCCATCGCAAGTTGTGGGAATTTGTCTACATTCTCCAGAGCCTGCGCACGCACGGCATGCTGGCCGCCGGCCGCAAGGGGCTGGGCTTCGGCACGGGCCAGGAGCCTTTGCCCGCCGTGATGGCGAAGAACGGCGTCGAAGTGCTGGCCACTGACCTGGATACCGCCAAAGCCAGCGCGCGCGGCTGGGTCGACACCAACCAGCATGCCTCGGCCCTCGCGGACCTCAACCAGCCCGGGATCTGCGAGCCTGAGCGCTTTGCCCGATTGGTCCGCTTCGAGTTCGCGGACATGAATGCCCTGCCGCCGCGCTACAACGGCTTCGACTTCTGCTGGTCCGCCTGTGCGCTGGAGCATCTCGGCTCCATAGACGCCGGCCTGGAATTCATCGAGAACTCGCTGCGTTGCCTGAAGCCCGGCGGCGTTGCGGTCCACACCACCGAATACAACTGCTGCTCCGACAGCCGGACGCTGAAACGCGGTGGAACCGTGATCTTCCGGATGCAGGACTTCCTGCGGCTCGGCGAGAAGCTGCGCGCGCAAGGCCACGAGGTCAGCTTCAACTTCCACCAGGGAGACCGCGAGGTGGACCGCCACGTCGACGTGCCTCCCTATTCGCAGGAGCCGCACCTGAAGCTGCGGCTCATGAAGTACGTCGCAACCTCCATCGGACTGACGATCCGCGCCAGGTAGCATGCTGTTCCTGCTCTCCCCCGCCAAGTCGCTCGATTACGTCACGCCGGTGGCGCCGGCGCCGCACACCCTGCCGGAATTCCTGGCGGATTCCGAGCGGCTGATCGGGGTGCTGCGCCGCAAGTCGCCGCGGCAACTGGCCAGCCTGATGGACATCAGCGATCCGCTGGCGGCGCTGAATGCCGCCCGCTACGAGGCCTGGACGCCCAAGTTCACCGAACGCAACGCCCGCCAGTCGGTGCTGGCCTTCGATGGCGACGTCTACGACGGCTTGCGGGGCCGCGAGCTCGCGGCCGCCGACCTGGAGTGGGCCCAGCAGCACCTGCGCATCCTGAGCGGCCTGTACGGCGTGCTGCGCCCCCTGGACTGGATGCAGCCCTACCGGCTGGAGATGGGGACGGCGCTGAAGGTCGGCGCCGCCCCCAACCTGTACCGGTACTGGGGCAGCCGCATTGCCGAAAACCTGAACCGGCAGCTGGCCGCGGACAAGACGCCGGTGGTGATCAACCTGGCCTCGCAGGAATATTTCAAGGCGGTCGACCGCGGCACCCTGAAGGCACGGGTGATCGAGTGCGTGTTCGAGGAGTGGAAGCCGGGCGGCTACAAGGTGATCAGCTTCTTCGCCAAGAAGGCGCGCGGGCTGATGGCGCGCTACGCGATCACCCACCGGCTGGAAACGCCGCGCAGGCTGGAAGGTTTCAACCTGGAGGGCTACGCTTTCGACGCGCCCGCATCGCAGCCGGAGCGGCTGGTGTTCCGGCGCCGGACCGGGCAGACGGTAGCGCGCAGCACGGAGAACATCGAATGAGCACGACGGAAAACCGGCAGCAGGCCACCCCCGAGCTGCGCGAATGGATCATCTCCCAGGCCGCCGCCGGCCACAACGCCGAGTCGGTGCTGCAGGCCATGCTGGCCTCGGGCTGGAGCGAAGACGTGGCGGTCGAAGCGATGGAAAGCACGCTGCGCGGCCACCTGGAGACGCAGGCCGTCGCCAGCGGCCTGCCGCCCGCCGTTCCGGTGCCCGAGCCGGGCCTGGACGAATCGCCGCTGTACCTGGACGCCGGCGACCGCCGGGTCTGCGTGCTGCAGATGATGGCGTCGCCGCGGGTGGTGGTGTTCGGCGAGCTGCTGTCCCATGAGGAGTGCGACCAGCTGATCGGACTGGCCAAGCCGCGGCTGGCGCGCTCCCTGACCGTCGCCACCAAGACCGGCGGCGAGGAAGTGAACGCCGACCGCACCAGCAACGGCATGTTCTTCCAGCGCGGCGAAAACGAACTGGTGAGCCGCATCGAGCAGCGCATCGCCCGGCTGCTGATCTGGCCGGAGGAGAACGGCGAGGGTCTGCAGATCCTGCAGTACGGCCCGGGCGCCGAATACAAGCCGCACTACGACTACTTCGACCCCGCCGAGCCCGGTACGCCGACCATCGTCAAGCGCGGCGGCCAGCGGGTGGGCACCCTCATCATGTACCTGGGAGAGCCGCAGAAAGGCGGCGGCACCGTGTTCCCGGACGTGCATCTGGAGGTCGCCCCCAGGAAGGGCAATGCGGTGTTCTTCAGCTACGAGCGGCCGCACCCGTCCACCCGCACGCTGCACGGCGGCCAGCCGGTGATCGAGGGCGAGAAGTGGATCGCCACCAAGTGGTTGCGCGAGCGCCGCTTCGAATGACGTGAAAGTCCAGGCCAACGGCCTCGCGTTCGAGGTGGAGGAGAGCGGGCCGCCCGGCGGCCCCGCCGTGCTGCTGGTGATGGGCCTGGGCATGCAGCTCATCGCCTGGCCGGCGGAGTTCGTCGAACCGCTGGTGGCCGCCGGCTACCGCGTGATCCGGTTCGACAACCGCGACATCGGCCTGTCGGACTACCTGGATCACCTGGGCACGCCCAACATCCTGTGGGAAAGCGCCAAGCGGCGCTTCGGGTTGCCGGTGCGCGCGCCCTACCAGCTGCACGACCTGGCGGCCGACGCCATCGGCGTGCTGGATATGCTGGGGATAGAGCAGGCGCACGTGGTCGGAGCCAGCATGGGCGGCATGGTGGCGCAGCGCATGGCGCTGGCGGCGCCGCAGAGGTTGCGCTCGCTGACCAGCATCATGAGTTCCAGCGGCGCGCGCCGGCTGCCTGGCCCCACGCCGAAGGTGCAGCGGGCGCTGCTCGGGCGGCCGCGCGACCGCAGCGAGGAGGCCATCGTCGATCACGCCGTCCACCTGTTCCAGCTGATCGGCAGCCCCGGCTTTCCCGTCCCTGAGTCCGAACTGCGGCGGCGCGTGCAGGCGGCCGTGCGGCGCAGCTACCACCCGGCCGGCGCGCTGCGCCAGCTGACGGCCATCGTGGCCGACGCCCAGCGCGCGAATGAACTGGAACGGGTGCGCGTGCCGACGCTGGTTCTGCATGGCGTGGACGACCCGCTGGTGCCGCTGGCGTGCGGCGAGGACACCGCGAAACGCATTCCCGGCGCGCGGCTGGTGGCCGTGCCGGGCATGGGGCATGACCTTCCGCCAGGGGTGGTCGAAAGACTCCTGCCGCCGCTGCTTGCCCACCTCGGCTAGTCTTGCCTCCCATGAATTCGCCGGACCAATCGACGCTGGGCAAGCAGACCAGCTACCCCGACCACTACGACCCCTCGCAGCTGTACCCGATGGCGCGCGCGCCCAAGCGCGAGGAGATCGGCCTGGCCGGCGCCTTGCCTTTCTTCGGCGCCGACCTCTGGACCGCCTTCGAGCTGAGCTGGCTGAACACGCGCGGCAAGCCGCAGGTGGCGATCGCGCACTTCACGGTGCCCTGCGAGACACCCAACATCATCGAGAGCAAGTCGCTCAAGCTGTACCTGGGCAGCTTCAGCAACAGCCGGTTCGCGTCGGCCGACGAGGTGCGCGATCGCCTGCGGGCGGACCTGAGCGAAGCGGCCTGGCGCGGCGCGGAGACGGCGGCGACTGTGGGCGTGCGGCTGGTGCTGCCGGATGCCTTCGAACGAGAGCGGGTCCAGGAGCTGGAGGGCCTCAGCCTCGACCGGCTGGACATCGAGTGCAGCGACTACACGCCGGCGCCGCAGCGGCTGCGCACCGTCGTCGGCGAGCCGCCGGTGCAAGAGACGCTGACCAGCAACCTCCTGAAAAGCAATTGCCTGGTGACCGGCCAGCCGGACTGGGGCAGCATCCAGGTCCGCTACCACGGCGCGGCGATAGCCCAGGAAGGGCTGCTGCAGTACCTGGTGAGCTTTCGCAACCACAACGAATTCCACGAGCAGTGCGTGGAGCGCATCTTCATGGACGTGTGGCGGCAGTGCAAGCCGACCAAGCTGTCGGTGTACGCGCGCTATACGCGGCGCGGCGGGCTCGACATCAACCCGCTGCGCACCAGCCACCCGATGGCGCTGCCGGCGAACTTGCGCACGGCCCGCCAGTAGGCTGGTTTTGCGCGGCAGGCCCAGCGCTAGAGATCGCGGAAGGACTGCAGCGGCGCCAGCGGCGGGAACGCGCCGGCGCGCTTGTCCTTGCCGGCCGCGATGGCCTCGCGCACGTGCGCGTTGCTCCAGATCGTGCCCTGCAGCCAGCCCATCTGCTTCAGCGCATCGTCCACCGAATGGTCGCGCGCATAGTGCAGCGCCTGCTTGCTGCCCCAGATCGCCACCGGCGGCTTGCCGGCGATTTCGCCCGCGCACTGCATCACGGCGTCCAGCATCGCTGACTGCGAATCGAACACCTCGTTGACCAGGCCCAGGGCGGCGGCGCGCGCCGCGGGCAGGCGGCGGCCGGTGTAGGCCAGCTCCTTGGCCACCGCCATCGGCAGCAGCTTGGGCAGGCGCTGCAGCGTGCCGACGTCGGCGACCATGCCGATGTTGATCTCCTGCACGCAGAAGAAGGCGTCGCTGGTGGCATAGCGCAGGCAGCAGGCCGTCACCAGGTCGACCGCGCCGCCGACGCAGCCGCCCTGGATGGCGGCGATCACCGGCAGGCGCAAGGTCTCCAGCTTGGTGAAGGTAGCCTGCATGTCGGTCAGCAGGTCGAAGATCGCGGCCCGTCCTTCGGCCGTGCTGTCGTCCAGGGTGATGGCGCCGCCGAAAGCCTCCAGCGCCATGCCGGCCGAGAAATGCTTGCCGGTGGAAGAGATCACCAGCACCCGGGCGTCACCCGGTTGGCGGTGCAATTGCGTGAGCACGGCATCGAGCTCCCGCCAGAACAGCGGGTGCATGGTGTTCATCGCCTCGGGGCGGTTCAGGACGAGGTGGGCGACCTGCCGGGTCACCGAAAACTGGAAGCATTCCATGGGGGGCTCCTTCGGGGAGCCCACTGTAGCGCCGCGCAGGCTCCCTAGCTGCGCACCCAGTCGCAGCGCAGGCGCCTGGCCCGGTGCGCCTTCAGCCGCCACGTCGCGTAGAGCGTGGGCGCCGACATCGCCACCGCGCACAGCGGTGCGGCCCAGAGGGCGTCGAAGGCGAAGGCGGGAATCCAGCCGACCCATCCCATCAGCCAGAGCGTCAGCATCACGTCCCACAGCTGGTATTCCACCGGGTGGTCGCGGTGGTGCCGGACATGCCATTGCTTGATGCGCTGCAGTTCGTCGAGGGTCATGGCGCTCTCCAGCTGCCGGAGGCAGGGACTGGTGGATTCGATGTAGGGTGCGGGCAAGTCTGCGCCAATTCAGGCTGGCGCGATGTCGGCCGCTGGCGCAAAACCAGTCCCTCTGTCGGGTGATGGCCGTCAGGGTCCCGGGAACAGGTCGAGCGTCTGCTCGGCCACGTGCGGCGCGGCCGGGGTGGCTGCCGGAGCCGGCAGCTCGCCGGCCTTGGCCAGCTTGCCGACGCGCACGCCCAGCAGCCGCAGCTTGCGGCCCAGGTCGACGCGCTTCAGGCACTGGCCGGCAGCGCGGCGGATGATGGCCGGGTCCGCGGTGTGGTCGTCGAGCGTGAGGTCGCGCGTGGCCGTCTGGAAATCGTCGAAGCGCAGCTTGATGCCGATGGTCCGGCCGACGTAGCCCGTGCGCTGCAGGTCCTCGGCCACGCGCGTGCAGAGGTCGGTGAAGATCGCGCCGAGTTCCTGCCGGTCGCGCACGGCATGCAGGTCGCGGTCGAAGGTGGTTTCGCGGCTCATGGAGACCGGCTCGCTCTCGGTCACCACCGGCCGGTCGTCGCGGCCCCACGCGGCGTCGTGCATCCAGGCCCCGTAGGCCTGGCCGAAGTTGTCGATCAGCCATTGGGCTGATTGCGCGGCGATGTCGCCTATGGTGTGCAGGTGCAGCTTGTGCAGCTTCACCTCCGACTTCGGCCCGATGCCGTTGATCTTGCGCACCGGCAGCGGCCAGATCTTCGTCTGCACGTCCTGCTCGTGGACGATGGAAATGCCGTTCGGCTTGTTGAACTCGCTGGCCATCTTGGCGATCAGCTTGTTCGGCGCCACGCCGATCGAGCAGGTGAGGGCGGTGCTGTCGTGGATCGCCTTCTGGATCAGCCGCGCCAGCACCCGCCCGCCTTCGCGCTGGCCGCCCGGCACCTCGGTGAAGTCGATGTAGACCTCGTCGACGCCGCGGTCCTCCACCAGCGGCGCGATGTCGCGGATGATGGCCTTGAAGCCGCGCGAGTACTTGCGCACCTCGTCGAAGTCCACCGGCAGCACGATGGCCTGCGGGCACAGCCTGGCGGCCTTCATCATGCCCATGGCCGAGCCCACGCCGAACTGGCGCGCCGGGTAGGTGGCGGTGGTGATGACGCCGCGGCCGACATAGTCCTTCAGCAGCGGGAAGGCCTCCGGCGGGATCTTCGCCAGCGGCCGATCGGCGAAGCGGTCGCGCAGCATCTCGTCCACCGTGCGCTGGCCGCCGCCTATCACCACCGGCAGGCCCTTGAGCTGCGGATAGCGCAGCAGCTCCACCGACGCGAAGAACGCGTCCATGTCGAGGTGGGCGATGCGGCGGATGGGGCTCACCTCTGGATTGTCGGGGAGACGAACATCCGGACGCAGAGGACGCAGAGGTTACGCAGAAGGCGCAAAAGGACTTCCACAGAAGTTTTCTCTGGATTTTTCTGCGACCTCTGCGCCTTCTGCGTCCGGATGTTGGAGGTTTCAGTACGAGCCAGGTAACAGGATGCTGCGGTCCACCTGGCGGATGTCGGTGCGGCCGCAGAAGGCCATCGACAGGTCGAGCTCGTTGCGGATGATGGCCAGGGCCTTGTCCACGCCTTCCTCGCCCATCGCGCCCAGGCCATACAGCATGGCGCGGCCGATGTAGGTGCCCTTGGCGCCCAGCGCCACGGCCTTCAGCACGTGCTGGCCGGAGCGAATGCCGCCGTCCATGTGAACTTCGATGCGGTCGCCGACGGCGTCGACGATCGCCCGCAGGGCGGAGATGGACGAGGGCGCGCCATCGAGCTGGCGGCCGCCGTGGTTCGAGACGATCACGGCGTCGGCGCCGGAGTCGGCGGCCAGGTGCGCGTCCTCGACGTCCTGCACGCCCTTCAGGATCAGCTTGCCGCCCCAGCGGCTCTTGATCCACTCCACGTCCTTCCAGGACAGCCGCGGGTCGAACTGCCTGGCGGTCCATTCCGACAGCGAGCCCATGTTCTCGATGCCCTTGACGTGGCCGACGATGTTGCCGAACTGGCGCCGCTTCGTGCCCATCATGCCCAGGCACCAGCGCGGCTTCGTCATCATGTTCAGCACGTTGGGCACCGTCAGCCTGGGCGGTGCCGACAGGCCGTTCTTCAGGTCCTTGTGGCGCTGGCCGATGATCTGCAGGTCCAGCGTCAGCACGAGGGCGGAGCAGCCGGCCGCCTTGGCCCGGTCGATCAGGCTTTCGATGAAGCCGCGGTCGCGCATCACGTACAGCTGGAACCAGAACGGATGCCGGCCGGTGGCCTCGCTCACGTCCTCCAGCGAGCAGATGCTCATGGTCGACAGCGTGAACGGGATGCCGGCCTTCCTGGCCGCCCTGGCCGCCAGGATCTCGCCGTCGGCGTGCTGCATGCCGGTCAGGCCGGTGGGCGCGATCGCCACCGGCATCGCCACTTCCTGGCCGAGCATGGTGCTGCGGGTGCTGCGGCCCTCGATGTCCACGGCCACCCGCTGGCGCAGCAGGATCTTTTCGAAGTCGGCTTCGTTGGCGCGGTAGGTGCTCTCCGTCCACGAGCCGGAATCCGCGTAGTCATAGAACATGCGCGGCACCCGTTTCCGGGCCAGCACGCGCAGGTCTTCGATATTCGTGATCACGGGCAAGAAATGTCTCCTCGGCTTTGGCGCCGATGGTAGCGGCCCGGCGGGCACCTTCCACCCGTGAATCCGCCGCGGATTGAACCGCTGGGCTGACGGACGGTAAGCGGCACGCCATGGACGGGTTAAGGCGTTTCCCTGCTCTTCCCTATAATTGTTTCTAAATGTGTCTTTCGTGACATTCATAGAGCTACCGAGGCGATTCGCAGTCCGCAGCATGTTGCGAACTTGCCACGGTTCCCTCTACAGGTGCCCGATTCTTGGTGCCGCTGCTCAGCAGTAAGGTGGAATCGGGGGAAGGGTTAAGGAGATTGCTGCCTTACCGGTGTTGTGGTGGACCAAAAACGAGATTGGAAGCGTTGGGACAGGAGCTGGACGGCTTGCTTTGCACTCGTCCTGGCCTCGCTATGTGCCCCGGCTTCCTGGGCCGCTGGCACGGCCGCCGGCACGCTCATCGGCAACACCGCCACCCTGACCTACTCGACCAGCGGCCAGCCCGCCGCGACCGCAGTGGCGGTCGCCCCGCCCGTTGTCGTGGCCCGGGTCATCAGCCATACCGTCACCTGGCAGGACAGCGCGGCAGTACCGACGACCTCCCCGGACACGGACCGGGTGCTGGCCTTCGTCGTCAGCAACACCGGCAACGGCACGGAGACCTTCCAGCTCACGCGTGACAACGCGCAGGGCGGCGACCAGTTCGATCCGGCGACGTCGCCCAGCGGCGCCATCTGGCTGGAGAGCGGCGCCCAGCCCGGCCTGCAGCGCAGCGGCCCCAACGCCGATGTCCTGTACGGGCCCGGCGTGAACGACATCGTCCTCGCCGCCGACGCGAGCCGGCTCGTCCATGTCGTCAGCCAGATTCCCGCCGGGGTGGCCATCGGGTCATACGGCAAGGTCGGCCTGACCGCGACGGCCACCACCCCCGGCGCCGCCGGCGCGGCCCCGGGCACCCTGCTGGCCACCTCGGGCGGTGTGCAGGTGATCGCGGGACCCAATGGCGGGCGTGCGGCCGCCACCGGCTCCTACCTGGTGGCCGGCGCCTCGCTCGGCCTGGTGAAGAGCGTGGCCGCGGTGCGGGACCCCCAGGGCGGCAGCCGCGTGATGACGGGCAGCGTCCTGACCTACCGGCTGGTGCTCACCCTCACCGGCAGCGGGCAGGCCGACGCCCTCGCCGTCAACGACCCGCTGCCCGCAACGCTCACCTATGTGCCCGGCAGCCTCACGGTGGACGGCGCCCCGCGCACCGACGCCGCCGACGCCGACGAGCTCAGTTTCGCCGCCGGCACCGTGCAGGCCAATTTCGGATCCGTGGCCGTCCCGGCCACGCGTGTCATCGAGTTCAAAGCAACCGTCAACTGAAGACCTGGAGTCAAGCATGAACAAGCAATTCATCTTCGCAACCCTGCTCGCCCTCGCCGCCGCGACGAGCCCCGCCCTGGCGCAGACCGGCGCCGGCGACATCGAATTCCGCAACGTCGCGGAGCAGGAGGTCGACGTCAAGGCGGCCGACGGCAAGGTGGAGAAGAAGCGGGTCGCGGTGGCCAAGGCCATCCCCGGCGCCGAGATCATCTACACGTCCACCTTCCGCAACGTCGGCAAGCGCCCCGCCGCCAACATCCAGGTGGTCAACCCCGTGCCGGCCAACACCGTCCTCGTGGGCGGCAGCGCCTTCGGGGAGAACACCGAGATCACCTACTCCGCCGACGGCGCCAAGACCTGGGCCACGGCCGACAAGGTGAAGGTGAAAGGCGCCGACGGCAAGGAACGGCCGGCCGGCATCTCCGAACTGACGCACGTGCGCTGGGTCTACCGCGGCGAGCTTGCCCCTGGCAAGCAGGCCGCGGTGGGCTTCCGCGTCGTCGTCAACTAACCCTGTCCTCCGGCCCAGCCATGGACGCCCCGGTTCTTTCAACCCGCAGGCGTCCCGACGCTTGCCTCCGCCGCCACCGCCGCGACCCGGCCGGTGGCGCGCGGCTTTTGCCCGTTGGTTGCGGCCCGCCCAGTGGCTGTGGCCCGCCCAGTGGTTGCGGCCCGCCGTAGCCACCACTGCGACGGGCCGACCCCCCCTTTCCCCGTGTTTCGAGCCAACCCTTTGTTCTAAGGAACCATCATGAAATCAGTCTTGAAAACCCTGCTGGGACGAGGAGGAACGCTAGCCGTCCTCTGTGTCTCGGCCCTGCTCGCCGTGGGCAATGCCCATGCCGTGGGTACCCTCGCGGGCACCACCATCGGCAACAAGGCGACGCTGTCGTACTCCGTAGGCGCAGTCGTGCAGACGCCCATCGCGTCGGCACCGACCGGCAGCACCAACGGCACCGGCGCCACCACCACCTTCGTGGTGGACAACAAGGTGAACCTGACCGTCACGGCATCCGACGCGTCGCCGGTCAACGGCGTCGCCGGCCAGAGCCTGGTGACGGCCACCTTCGTCGTCAGCAACACCGGCAACAACACGCAGGACTTCGCGCTCACCACCGCGAACCTTGCGAGCGGCGCCGGCGTCACCCTGGGCGTGACCCCGTACACCGACAACTTCGACATGACCGGTTGCACGATCAGCGTCGCCGGCGTGACGCAGACCTACATCAGCAGCCTGGCGCCGGACGGCAGCCAGACCGTCAAGGTGGTCTGTGCCATTCCGCTGTCGCAGCCGAACGGTGACATCTCCGGCGTCTCGCTGGTGGCCACCGCACGAGCGGCCGGCACCAACGGTGTGACCGTGCTGGTGCAGTCGCCGACCAACGACCCGAACGTGGTCGACATCGTCTTCGCCGACGGCGCCGGCACGGACGACATTGCGTTCGCTGCCAACCACAGCTCGCGCAGTGCCTACCGCGTGGCCACGGCGGCGCTGACGGTGACGAAGACCTTCACCTCGGTGTGCGACCCGTTCAACGGGGGAACCAACCCGAAGAACATTCCGGGCTCCTATGTGCAGTACTCGCTGTCGATCACCAACAACGGCGGCGCGTCGGCTACGCTGACGCAGATCACCGACGTGCTGAACGGCAGCCTGACGTTCGACCCGGACCTGATCTCCGGCGCCGGCGTGGCGGCCAACTGCGCGGCGGGCATTGCGCCGCTGGGCGGCGCCGGCAAGGGCTTCCGGGTGACGTATGCGGGCCGTCCGGCGGCAAGCTACCCGAAGTACCTGACGAGTTCCTCGGGCGACTCCGACGGCGGCAGCTTCGCCGCCGGCACGATCACCATCGACTTCTCCACCGCGCTCCCCGCTGAAGCCACCTTCGGCCAAGGCGAGCTGAAGGTGGGCGATACGGTGCAAGTCGTGTTCCAGGTCAAGATCAACTGACCTGGGCGCATGCGCCTTTCCCGCCTCCAAAGCTGGATAGACGCAGCCGCCGCCGTGCTTGACCGCACGGCGGCGGCCGTCGGTCCTTTGGCCTCGCGGCCAGAGGGCCTTCGCATGGGCGCAACGCGCGTCCATGCGAAGGCTTGCCTTGCCTTGCTCCTTTTCGCCGGCCTCGCCGAGGCCGCGACGCCCCCCAACACCTCCATCGTCAACACCGCGACGGCGTCCTTCACCATCTCCGGCGTGCCGATCGCCGTCAGCGGCGCCGCGAGCGTGGTGACCAGCGCGGGCACGCCGGCCAGCGTGCAGCTGCTGGGTTATGCGGCGAACACCACCGGCCTGCCGTCCGGCTATGCGACCCGGCAGGTCGTGGCGGCGACGCAATGCGACAAGGCCGGCGCCGGCCTGACGCTGTTGCCGCCGCCGGTGGCGCCCGGCACCGGCGCGCTGTCCGTGCCCGGCAGCTACCTGCTGGCGCCGACGACGACCTATGCCACCGGCGATGCCATCTTCGTGCGGGTGACGGATTTCGACCAGAACCTCAACCCCGCGGTGCCCGACACCCTGGCCGTGACCGTGCAGGCCGGCAACGGCGACAGCGAGACCCTGCGCCTCACGGAGACCGGCCCGTCCACCGGCGTTTTCACCGGCTACATCCAGACCGCGGCCAGCGCCGTCCAGGCCGGCAACTGCGTCCTCACCACCGGCGGCAACCAGCGCATCACGGTCAGCTACATCGACGATTCCGAGGGCCGCGCCGCCGTCACTGCCGGCGCGCTGGTGGACCCGCTCGGGGTGGTCTTCGATGCCTCCACCGGCGAGCCCGTGGACGGCGCCCGCGTCACGGTCATCAACACCGCCACCGGCCAGCCGGCGGTGGTGCTGGGGAACGACGGCGTCAGCGCCTATCCTTCCACCGTCGTGTCCGGCAGCACGGTGCGCGATGCCGGCGGCACCAGCTATACCCTGACCGCCGGCCGCTACCAGTTCCCGCGCCTGCTGCCGGGGAGCTACAGCTTCCTGGTGGAACCGCCGGCCGGCTTCCGCTTTCCCTCGAAGGTGCCCGAGCTGGTCATGAAGGGACTGCCCGGGGGCCCGTACCAGCTGACCACCGGCTCGCGCGGCGAGGTGTTCTCGCTCGTCCCCGGCCCCGCCATCGAGATCGACATCCCGCTCGACCCCGGTGCCATCGGCGAAGTGAACATCGTCAAGTCCGCCGGCAAGGCGGTGGTGGCGATCGGCGACTTCGTGCCCTACCACCTGTCCATCACCAACCGCGGCGCCTTTTCGCTGCCCGGCGTGCTGATCGCCGACCGGCTGCCGCTGGGGTTCCGCTACCAGAAGGGATCCGCGCGGCTGAACGACGCCGTGCTGGCCGACCCGCAGGTCAGCGCCGATGGCCGCGGCCTGCAGTTCGCGCTGGGCACCCTGGCCCCCAGCGCCGCCGTCGCCGTGCACTACGTCGCCGCCGTGGCGGCCGGCGCGCAGCCGGGCCAGGCCGAAAACACCGCACAGGCCGCCGGCCGCGTGACGTCCAACATCGCCAAGGCCTTCGTGCAGGTGCGCGAGGACCTCAACCGCAGCTACGCCATCCTGGCCGGCCGGGTGACGGTGGCGCAATCGTGCGATGTCGATGCGCGCGTCGCCGGCGCCGTGCAGGGCCTGGCCGGCGTGCGCGTGCTGCTGGAAGACGGCACCTTCATCGCGACCGACGCCGACGGCAACTGGCACGCCGACAACATCCGTCCCGGCACCCACGTGGTCCAGCTCGATACCACCACGCTGCCGCAGGGCGTGGAGCTGAAGAACTGCGTTTCGACCAGCCGCACCGGCGGCCGCGACTTCTCGCAGTTCGTCAACCTGCGCGGCGGCACCCTGTGGCGCGCGGACTTCCAGCTGGTGCGCACGCCCAGCTGCCTGCGCCAGCAGCTGCAGCGGCAAGGCAACCGGACGCAGCTGCAGCTGGCCGCGCCGGTGGCGAACCAGTCGCTGTCCGCCACGATGATGCTGCCAGCCGGCGCGCGGCTGGTGCCGGATTCCGTGACGCTCGACGGCAAGGCCCTGGGCGGTGTGCAGCAGGACGACAATTTCGTCGTGCTGCGGCTGCCGGCGCAGCACGGCCGCTGGCAGCACGTGTTCTCCTTCGCGACCGAAGCGCCGGTCGCCGGGGAAATGAAGGCCTCCGTGCGCGTCCAGCCCTCCGGCCAGGCCGCGGCCAGCCTGCCGCCCCTGGTGCTGCAGGCCGGCGCCGCCGCAG
>JAQGMU010000134.1 GCA_028292195.1 Ramlibacter sp.
AACAGGGGCAGCGCCCACAACAGCCAGCGCCTCCACGGCTCCGGGTCCTGCAGCGCGGCCAGTTGCGGATTGCGGTTTTCCACCACGGCCAGCAGCTTGCGCGCGCGCTGTTGCAGGTATTGCGCCAAGTCGAGTTCGGTGGCGGGCGATGCGCGCCTGCTGGCCTCCAGCGCCTCGCGTTCGAGCTGCTCGCGTTCCACCTCGCTCAGCAGCTTGCCCTGCACGTCGATGTCGTCGATGGCGCGCGCCAGCACGAGCCGTCGCGCGCTGGCTTCGTCGAGGTGAAGGGTGCTGTCGTCCATGCTGTGCCAGCAAGTCTAGGGCGCGGACGGGCCGCGCGCGACATTCGGGCGATCAGCGCCCGAACCCAAGCTCCCCGAACTCAGCAGCGCGCTTGGCGGAGGAAGCGCCGGACGTTGTCCGGATCGTGCCCCACGTAGGTGACGGCGTGTTCCAGTTCCTGCTCGGAGCAGCTGAGCCAGTTGCACCAGTTGCGACGTTCCCAGGCCGGTTCCAGATGAATCAGCAGTTGTTCGCTGGAGCCCTTGCTTGTGTCTTCGGACATGGTCTGTTCCTCCTTAGCCGTTCTTCCAGAGTAGGCGACCGGTTGCGCCAGGGCGGCAAGACAAGGCAGCGCGCTGCCGTGCGACCACCTTTTGGCCGGGTGTAGGACGCACCACGGCCGCGGCATAGTCGTTTGGCGCATGCCCTCGGTAACGAAAGCGTTACGCCCACCGGCTAAGATGCGCCGATGTTCCAGAAATCACTGATCCTCCTCTCGCTCGCCGCGGCTTGCACGCTCGCGCAGGCGCAATCCACGCCGGCCAAGAAAGAACTGGTCGCCCGCATCCTCAAGATCCAGCAGCCCGCCGTCGAGAATCTCGCGCGCGAACTCGCCCAGCAGCCCGCCAACGAGCTGATGGGAAGCGCCATCGAGTACGTGCAGACCCAGGTGCCGGCCGACAAGCGCGAAGCGATCGGCAAGGGCCTGCAGCAGGACGCCGACAAGTACATGAACGAGACCTACCCGCTGGTGCGCGAACGCGCGCTGAAGCTTGCCCCGACCACGGTCGGCGTGCTGCTCGAGGAGAAATTCACCGAGGACGAACTGAAGCAGGCGGCGGCGATGCTGGAATCGCCCATCTACGCCAAGTTCCAGTCCATGGGCGGCGAGATGCAGCGCGCGCTGGTGAACAAGCTGGTGCCGGACCTGAAGCCGCAGGTGGAACCCAAGCTGCGCGCGCTCGATGAATCGATCGCCAAGCGCCTGGGCGTGCAGGCGGCCCTGGGTGGCGGCGGAGCCGCTGCGGCCCCGGCGGCAGCCCCGGCGCCCGCCAAGCCCCCCGCGAAGAAGTAAGGGCGGCAGGGCCGGGGCTCATCAGCCCTGGCCGTTGTGCGTGAGCACCATCAGCGGCACCGCCGCCGCTGCCACGACGCAGATCAGCACCAGGTAGGCCCAGCCCAGCGCCCGGATGATGCCCGCATTGGCGTGCTTGCCCATCGCCTGGCGGTCGTCGGCCAGCCGCAGCACCGGCCAGTACGTCAGCGGCAGCACCAGCACCGCGAAGAACACCGAGTACTCCACGATCTGCACCGGGTTCACGCCGCTGGCCGCGATGGCGAACCCCAGCACGATGGCGGCCATCCAGCACGCGGTGAACAGCGGCACCTCGGCCGGCTTCTTGCGCTTGCCCCACGGCAGCTCGAAGAACTGCGTCACGTTGTAGGCCGCAGCCAGGGCGGTCTCCACGGCCGCGCCTCCCACCGCGAAGAAGATCCCGACCAGCGCCACGGCGAAGCCGGCGCGCGCCAGCGGCCCGGCCGCACCCAGCAGCGTGGACGTGAGGTGCTCCGGCACGATGCCCAGGGGCTTGAACGCCAGCGCGCCCACCACGATCAGCGCCATCGCGAGCACGCCGCCCAGCAGGAAGCCGACGCCGGCGGTGAGCTTGTTCACCAGCAGGTCCTTCACCGTCCAGCCCTCCTCGATCCCGCCGGACGAATAGAAGTAGATCTCGTACGGCATCAGGATCGAGCTGAGCAGGCCGACGCCGAAGTACAGGTACAGCGCCCAGCCCGGCGTGTCCGGCAGCGGCGCACTGGGCAGCAGGCCGCGCGCCGCCGCGCCCCAGTCGGGATCCATCGCCACGGCGGCCACCACGTACACCAGCAGCGGCAGCCCCAGCAGGCCGAAGACGCGCTCGATCCAGCGGAATGGCAGCAGGTAGACCGACACCAGCAGGAAACCCGCCGCGGCCAGCAGCATCCACTGGTAGCGGCTCGCGCCCAGCACCTGGAGGATGATCGCCAGCCCGCCCACTTCGGCGGCGCAGGTCAGCACGTTCACGAGGGTCGCCGCAAGCAGCACCATGGCGGCGACATTCCAGCCGAGACGCTCGCGAACCACCGTGAACACCGGCTTGCCCAGCACCGCGGCGATGCGGCCCGACATCTCGCCGTAGACGGCGATGCCGATGGTGCCGACCAGCACGACCCACAGCAGCTGGTAGCCGAACCGGGCGCCGGCGGCCAGACAGAACACGAGCTCGCTGATGTCGACGAACCCGCCCAGAGCCGTCATGATGCCGAGCGTGAGTTCGAGCAAGCCGTTCACAGCGCCCGCTCCAGCCGCTGCGCCTGCGTCCGCAAGGCGCCGAAGCGCGCCTCCAGCGCGCCCAGCGCCGAGCCGTCATGGCGCGCGGCCGCCACCTGGTTCAATTCGAGCTGCAGGGAGGCGGCAAGCTGCATGGCCTCGCGCTGGGCCGGCCGCAGTTCGACGCCGGCCGGGCGCGCCAGTTCGGCCGCGGCGCGGGCTGCGTCTTCCCCCAGTCCCTGCTGCTCCACCCAGGCGAAGCCGCCGGAAAGCCGCCGGTCGGCCAGCTGCTGCGTCATCAACCCGGCTTCCGCCGCCGCGGACGCCAGGCTGCGCAACTGCAGCTGCAGGCCTTCGCGGTCCAGCAGCTGGCGAGGGGGTGGCGGCTGGCATGCGCCCAGCGCGCTCAACAACAGCACGGCGAGCGCGCGGCTCGGGATGGACATGCGTGCTTGTACCCGAGGCGCTGGGCTGGCGGCTGTGCACGTAACAGAATGCATGGCCGAGGTGGCCAAAAAAAGGGGCGGCCCGCAGGCCGCCCCGTCCCCACTCCTGAAGAAAAATCCGTTCAGGCCGCCGCGTCGGGCGTCGCCTGGGTGCTGGTGGCGCCGTTCAGGCCCACCCTGGAATCGAAGCTGAAGCAGGCTGCCTCGAACGAGCGGATCTCGAACAGCGCTTCCTTCAAGCTCATTTCGCCCGCGTCCATCAGCTTGCCGGCCAGGTGCTCGGTCAGCGGCTTCTGCCGTGCCAGCAGCGCCTTGGTCTCGCCGTACAGCCGCTCGCTCTGGAGCTCCATGATGGTCCGCGTTTCCTCGTCGACGGTGCGCGAGCCGTTGTCGTTCAGAGCGCCGAAGTTCAGGCGCGTCTTGCGGTACATGCCCATCTCGGCGACCGCGTGGTGCAGCAGCTTGGTGACGCGCGTGATGTCGTTGTGGGCGCCGTTGGTGGTGCCCTCTTCCCCGAAGAACAGCTCCTCGTTCGCCATGCCGCCAAGCAGGACGCGGACGTCGTGCTCGATGTCGGACTTGGTCTTCAGCAGGTTGGAGCCCTGCTTGTGGAACACGAAGCCCAGTGCGTTGTTGCGCGGGTTGGCCTTGAGCGAGATCTTGATGGTCTTCATCTCGCTTTGCAGCTTTTCCCAGTCGCCGCCGGCGGCCTTGCGCTCCAGCTCGAAGTCCACCAGGAAGTGGCCCCACTCGTGGATGGCGATGATGCGGCGGTCGCGCTCGCGTTCCTTGGTGGTGTTGGCGTTGACGTTGCCCACCAGCACCCGCTCGGCGGCCTGCATCAGCGTGTCGGCGTCGATCAGTTCGCCGGCCTGCACCGCGGTAATGCCGGCCTGGTTGACGATGGTCTCCAGGTCGGCCGGGCTGCGGCCTTCGGTGATCTCGACGAAGTGGCGCAGGTCCATTTCGTGGGCCACCTTGTCGGCGCGTTGCGCCAGGTAGTGCCGGATGATCGCCAGCCGCTCTTCCTTGTTCGGCATGCGGAAGTCGACCTTCATCTGGAAGCGGCGCAGCATGGCCTCGTCCATCTGCATGGACTCGCTGTTGAAGTTGGAGGCCACGATCCAGATGATCTCCGCATCGCTCTTGGTGCGCACGCCGTCCAGGATGGCCAGCAGCATGTTCTGCGTGTCGTCGTCGAACTTGCGGTGGCCGCCGCGCTTCATGAACAGGTCCTGCGCCTCGTCCAGGAACACGATGCAGCGCTTGCG
>JAQGMU010000142.1 GCA_028292195.1 Ramlibacter sp.
CAGCGACGGTGAGCGACGCGATTGCCGGCCTTCCGGCCGGCGCGACCTTCGACGCCGAGACGATGGAGCTGGCCTGGACACCGGGTTACGCGCAGGCCGGCACCTACTACATCACCGTGACCGCCACGGACGACGGCGACGGCACGGGCGTCCCGGCGGTGTCGACGGTGGTGATTCCGATCGTGGTGAGCAATGCGAACCGGGCGCCGGAGATCGGCGAGATCGCCAACGCCTTCGTGGACCGCGGCGCCGTGCTGGAAATTCCCGTCACGGCGACCGACAGCGACGGCAATCCGCTGGAGCTGACGATCACCGGCCTGCCCCGGTTCGCCACGGTGACGCAAGGCGTCTCTTCCAGCGGCTACGCGCAGGCGCTGATCCGGTTCGCGCCGGGCTTCCAGGACCGCGGCGACTACGCCATCACCGTCGTCGCGCGCGACAATGGCGACGGCAACGTGAACCAGGTGCAGGCTTTCGCGCGCAGCTTCGTCGTGACGGCGCGCAGCACCAGCGAAGCGCCGGTGATCACGGCTCCCGTGCAAGTGGTGGCCGTCGCCGGCCAGGCGCTGGGTGCGGCCATCCTGGTGAGCGACCTGGACCAGGACGCGCTGACCATCACCCTCGACGGTTTGCCGCAGACGGCATCCCTGGTCCTCGACCCGCAATACGGACATGCAAGGCTGGTCTGGACGCCCACCCTGGCGGACGTCGGCACCTACGACATCGACATCGTCGCCACGGACAGCGGACTGCCGCCCGCGGATGCCGGGTATGCGCTGCCGGCCAACCCGCTGCCCAACACCACGCGCCGCCACCTGCGGGTGGTGGTCCGCGCGGCCAACGCAGCGCCGGTCTTGCTGGGCGCACGGCTGGGGGTGCAGACACTGGCCACGACTGCCGCCTCGATCCCGGTCGCGGCGCAGGAGGGCGCACCCGTCTCACTCACCCTCTTCGCGGCCGATGCCGACGCTGACCTGCTGAACTGGGAAGCGAGCGGCGTGCCGGAAGGCATGAACCTGCAGGTCGACGCCAGCGGGCAGACCGCCACCCTGGCCTGGACGCCGGGGGCCTTCGCGGCGCAGGGCAGCAACATCGAGGGCGGCGCGAATGGCCGCTACCTGGTGCATGTGAGCGCGAGCGACGGCGCGGCGCGCTTCGAGCGCGACATCGAAATCGCGGTCGCCAACACCAACCTGGCGCCGCGGATCCTGCCGCTGCCCCTGCAACTGGTCAGCGAAGGGGAGACCCTGTCGTTCACCGTTCGCCCGGTCGACGGGGACAACGACGCGATGGCGTTGCAGCTGCTTCACGACGGGACCATGCCCGCGGGCGTGCTGTTCGACGACAGGACCGGCTACTTCGAATGGACGCCCGGCGCCGATGTCGTGAACAACGCAGCCCTGGCGAACCAGCCCTTCACCTTCACCTTCAGCGCCAGCGATGGCCAGGCCACGACCACGCAGACGGTGCAGGTGCGCGTGTTCGACACCAACCGCGCACCGCGCATCATCGCCAGCAACCATGCGCTGGTGGCCGGTGCGAGCTTCAGCCTGCCGCTGGTGCTGGGGCAGGGCGTGAACGCGTCCGGGTTCAGCGCCTTCGATCCCGACGGCGATGCGCAGACGCAGGCGCTGGTCATCCGCTTCGACGGCCTGCCCGAGGGTGCGGTCTACGACGCCGTGACGAAGCGGCTCAACTGGACCCCTGGGCCTGGCCAGATCGGCGACTACGTCGTCACGGCGGTCGCCACGGATGGCGCGCCCTCCGGGGCCATGACCGCGCGTCAGTCCTTCGTGCTGCGGGTGGTGGTGGACGAGGCCGCCAATGCGCCGGAGATCAGCGTCACGACGACGCCCAGCGCCCCGGCGCTGCCGGGGCAGCTGGTGCTCGCCACGGTCCGGGCCGACAGCTACAGCGCGATCGCAAGCCTGAGCGTGCAAGTGCGCGGGCTGGATACCACGCTGCCCAGCCAGTGGCAGACGGTGGCGCTCGATGGCGCCGGCCGCCTGCGCCTGACGCCGGCCCGTCCCGGCCTGGTGGACATCAAGGTCACGGCCACCGACGTCGATGGCTTCAGCCGTACCGAAGTGCACAGCATCCGGGTCCGTGACGCAGCGGACACCGAAGGTCCGGGCCTCGCATGGATAGCAGCGCTGCTGCCCCCGGATGGCACGCCGGCCTCGATAGTCGCGGCCACCCCGCTGCGCGCGCACATCGTCGAACGGCAGTTGATGGACTGGCAACTGCAGATCGCGGCGGTGGGGTCGCAAGACGGGGTGACGCTGGCCCGGCAGGCCTTCGAAGCAAGTGCCGTCGACGCCGACCGGGATCTTGCAACCCTGGATCCGGCGCAATGGGCGAACGGGGTCTACCGGCTGCGCCTGAGCGCTACCGACCTGGCAGGCCGCACCCGTGAGCTTGAAACCCGCATCGTGGTCGACAGCCTGGCCAAGGCGGCGCCGCAGGCGCTGGTCAGCGACGGCAGCTATGCGCTCGCCGGTCACGAATTCGCGCTCACGCGCGTGCTGCCGGCCGACACGGTTGGCACCGTGGGCGATTTCGGCAACTGGCAACTGGCCGGACTGGCGACGAAGCTCACGCAGGACCAGGTGGCCGCGGCCGACCAACCCGAGCAGACGGCGTGGCGCAATGGCGCGCGCGTCTGGCTGCAGGCTCCGGTACTGGCGGGGGGCGCCAGCCAGAACCTGCGCTTCACCCTGGCGATCGCGCCCGAACGTCTCGGCACCGATCCTGCCGCGCCGGTGGTCTGGCGGCCGGTGTTTGCCAGTTCGCAATCCGGCTGGAGCCTCGTCGCCCATGCCGGCGATGGCGACGCGCCGGAGGCATTGCAGCGCCTCGGCAGCCGCCTGTACCAGCAGGCGGGCGAGAGTGCCGGCCTGCCGTGGGTTCCCACCCGGTACACCTTGACCGGCCCGGATGACACCAGCTATGAGCTCGATGCGGCCGGCCGCGTGACTGGCGTGCGATTCGCCGACGGAGCGCAGTGGCTGGTTTCGGATGAGGGCATCGCCGCCGTCGGCAGCGACCAGCGCGTGGAGTTCCTTCGCGACAGCGCCGGCCGTGTCGTGCGCGCCAGCCTCGGGCAGCAGAGCATCGCCTACCGCTATGACGGCGCCGGGCGCGTGATCCTGGCGCGCAGCCTCGGCACCGGCGGCAGCGGCTCCGCGTACGCTTACGGCGGCGACGGCCGCCTGCTCACGGACAGCGTCGTCGCCAATCTCGGCGCGGCAGTGAGCTGGACGGTGCAGGGCGTGCCGGGCGCCGCCGGCAACGGGCAATGGACCGGAAGCCTGGGCGAAGGGGTGACCACCCTCGCGTTCGCCGTGCGCGACAGCGAGATCGCCTCCACCGTGAAGGCACCCGGCGCGCCGGGCGCCGTGATCGTCGCCATCGAGACCAGCACCGACAACGGCACGCCCACCCTCGAGGTGACGGGCGCTGTGCTGCTGGGGACCAGCGTCAGCGGCAATGTGCAGACCACGCTGCTGCGCGTGACGGAAGCCGGGCTCAAACTGATCCGCTTGCACGGGCAGGGCACGGCACAGGTGCGCGTGAGCATCGCCGGCGACCTGAACCGGGATGGCGCGGTCGACGGCGCCGACAGTGCCCAGGCCAGCAGCGGGAACCGGCAGCTCGTGTATGCGAACTACGGCTTCCGGGCGAACCAGGCGCCGGTGGACAGCTCCGGAGGGCCGCTGAAGACGCACCTGGACCTGCAGGTCCAGGCGCGGCTGGACAGCATCGCCGGCGACCTCGAAGGCGACATGATCTTCTGGCAGGTGCTGGGTGCCAGCCATGGAACGGCTGCCTTGAGCGGCGACGGCCGCTTCCTCGCCTTCACGCCGGAAGACGGTTACGCCGGTCCGGCCACGATCACGCTGCAGGCCGACGACGGTTTCGCCCGGGGCGCGCCGATCGAGCTGACGGTGAACGTCAGCGCCGCGCGCCTGCTTGCCGTGCACATCATCAACCTTGACCGGCTCGCCGCGATGCGCGCGGGCGAATCGGCAAAGGTTCAAGCCATCGCCGACTTCGAGGACCAGCAAGGCGTGTTCATCGGGCCGGACGCGGGTTACCTGACCGTGCAGGTGGAAGACATCGGGGCGCTGGGATACGCCGGCGCCACGGCGGTGGAGGTGGACGACGCGCGGGACATCGTGCGGACCCTGCGCGCCGGCCAGGCGCTCGTCTCCGTGCTGCGCATCACCGAGGACGGCCGCACGGTGCGCGCGGCCGTCGGCGTGAACGCATATGCGGGTTCGGACGACCCCATGGTCGACATGACCGTGAGTCCGGACGTTTACCCGGGCACCCTGACCCTGGTCCCGGACGCCACGCGCCAGTTGAAGGTCACCGTCTCCGGCGACCTGGCCGGTACCACCGCCGACGTGCACCTGGCGAGCCAGACGGTGTTCGCGGGCGCGGCGGAGCAGACGCTGCAGTACACCGACCCGGACAACGGCGAGACCCTGGAGTACACCCTCGATGCGGCGCCCGCGGTCTACGCCGGCACGCGCTACGTGAGCAGCGACGACTCCATCGCGAGCGTCAGCGCGAACGGCCTCATCACGGCGCACCGGGCCGGGCAGGTCACGATCACCGTGATCCACCTGGCGAGCGTCGTCGACGATTTCGGCACGCTCATTGCGCAGACCATCGGCCAGAGCGGGATCGCGCTCCTGGTGACCGCACCGCAGGTGGTCGACGACGATCCCGCGAGCGCGACGCCGCAGAAGATTGCCATCGACGCGCTGCAAGGCGGCGTGGTGCAGGGGGCGCAGGGCGAACGCGTCTACATCGGCGCCGGGGCGCTGGCCGCCGATGCCGACGTGGCGATCCAGCGAATCGCGCTGGCCGACGTGCAGGCGCTGACCGGCATTGCCGCCCCGGCTGCCGGCGTGCTGGATGCCGTTGGCGCCTTCAGCCTGGACATCGGCGAGCAGGAGAGCGCGTATCCGATGCAGCTGGAGATTCCTTTGCAGGGGATCACCGGCGCCGTCGGCGAAGAAGTGCTGTTCCTGCGCCGCGGCGAAGTGCCCGTGCCCGGCGGCGGCACCCGCGCGACGTGGTGGCTGGTGGACAACGGCTTCATCGCCAGCGACAGCCAGGGCCACCTGGTCGCGCGGACCGCCAGCCCGCCCTACAGCGGCGTCAGCAGTTCGGGCGAGTACCTCGTCGCCAAGCGCATCTCGGGCGTCGTCGGATCGACGCTGAGCCTGGACCTTGGTGCCGGCAGCTGGCTCGACTTCGGCGGCCTCGGGCTCACCCTGGGCGGCGGCCTCATGGGGATGGGGATCGCGAGCGAAATCATCGGCATCCTTGCCAGCATGGCGGGAGTGACGGGCGGTACGTACCGCTTCGGCGTCCCGCAGTTCGCCGACATCGACATGCAGACGGTGCAGAACAACCGCATCGTCGTGTCCGACCTGCTGCCGCAACCCGCGACCCCGTGGGGCAACATATCGATCACGCAGATCACCGGTGCGAGTTATGACAGCGCTGCCGGCGCGTTGAAGCTGACGGTGACGACACCGCCTGCCACCAACCCGGTTGCCCAGGCCCTGAGAACCGCGGGAACGGTGGTGCTTCGCGCCACCTTCGCGGACGGCAGGACGCGCGACATCCAGACCTTCCCCGCCGGCACGCTCGGCAGCGAAGTGATGGTCACCCCGCCCGCGGGGCTGCCCATTGCCGGCATCCAGTGGAGCCTGGTCCGGCAGATTCCGACCGACCAGATCGACGGTTCGGGCCAGCTGGTGAAGGGGCAGCCGATCGAGTTCGAGGGCAACGGTGTCAAGGTGGCGCCCGCGCCCGACATCGCCGCTGTCCTGACGCGCACGGGGATCCAGTTCGTGCGCGAGAACAAGGTTGTCGGCGAGATGGCGCTGCTGAACCTCCTGGGCGACAACTCGCTCGGGGGCAACTACGTCTACGGGACCAAGGTGCAGTCGGTGGCGTTCTCGACCGACCTGAGCCGCGCCTACGTCGCAGTCGGCAGCATGGTCCAGGTCATCGACATGGTCAGCTTCAAGGTGATCGACACCATCCGGCCGCCGTCCGCGAAGAACATCTCCAGCCTTGCCTTCACCGCCGACATGCTGCTGATCGGCGAAGGTTCCGCCTACGGCGATGGGGCCGGCAGCAACCGGATCCTGCTGGTGAGCGCGAACCCGTCCGCCAGCACCTACCACAAGTCCTTCGTGAGCCTGAAGGGAACGGGCGTGGAGGAAAGCCCGTTCGGCGTCGGCGGCATGGTGGTCGGGCCCGATGGCGCGACGCTGGTGGTGACGCTGCCCAAGGCCAGGACCATCTTCGGGTCCTCCGCTCCGCAGCCCACCGGCGACGTGATCATCCTCGACCTCAAGAGCCTCGATTTCAAGAGCGGCAAGATCGACAAGCCAGTGGTGGCGGCGCTGGTGAACGGCAACCGGATCCAGATGCCGCAGACCGTGACGGCCACCGACGACTGGAACCGCTTCCTGGTCTCCAGCACCAACGACTACAACGCCGGACTGGGCACACTGCAGATACAGCGTGACGCCGACGGGCACCCGGTTGCGGCCAAGCTGGCTTCGGTCTCGATGAACCAGGCCGACCACGACGTTCGCATCGACCGGCTCAACATCCAGCGCGCGCAGAGCGCCGTCCTCGTCACGTACAAGGGCGTGGAGTACGCGATCGTCGGCGATGACAACTACAACTTCCTCGACCCGTACGTGAAGGCGATGTACGAGGCGCCGATGTTCGAATTCCTGATCCCCTTCGGCCCGCCGGTCGCGATCGGCGGCTCGGCGAGCGCGAAGAAGGTGGCCGTCGGCGGCAAGCTGGGCATCGTCAAGGACCCGTTCGGGAAGGATGGCGCGCCGCAGTATCTCGGGGCCACGTTGCCGCTGGACGGCTACGGCATCGTCAACCTGAGCCTGTCCGACGATGGCAAGGTGCTGATCGGGCAGCTGAAGGGCGGCTACAGCGTCAACATCTATGACGGCGTGCCCAAGCCGCACCAGAATCACGCCTGGAACGTGCAGTCCCTGCTGGACGCGGCGCTGGCGATGTCCGACGCGGACCGCAAGAGCAAGCACATCGTGCTGCCCACGAACGCGGAGCAGCTGATCGCCTTGCCCGGAGATCCCACCAGCCGGAGGGTCTCGCCGGCCGGAACGGCTTTTGATCCGGCCCAGATCACGATCACGATCAAGGACATCTCGGCGACGGATTTCAATTCCGATACGCGCAAGCTTACGTACGACAAGCCCGAGTACGTCAACCGGCCCACGATCAAGTTCGAGATCGACGTTCCCAACTACGTCAAGGGCGTCAGCGACGACTTCGCCTACATCTACATCAGCACGTCGGAAGACCGCCTGTTCCCGGGTGTGAACGATCCCTTCGGCAACGCGAACGATACTTCCCCCTGGTACAAGTTCTCCAACGACGGCGAGAAGTTCCGCGCCGACGCCAATGGGGTCTACCAGGCCCTGCCGATGGTGTCGGACGATCCGAAGATCCGGGACTCCTTCGCCGGGAGGACGCTGAGCTTCAAGGTCAAGCTCAAGTCCATCGACGGCACGAAACTGGTGTTCGAGGCCCTGATTCCCGAGGAAGCGGCGCTTACTTCATCGCAGGACTACTTCCTGGGAATCCGCTACGGCGACAAGTTCAAGTCGACGATTGCGACCAAGGAGTTCGTCACGCCCAGCCTGAGAACGCCCGGCGAATTCGCCGGAATCACGCTGCTGACCCACGGCTTCCAGCCCGCCATCGAAGCCGGATCCGCGTTCACCTCGAAGAGCTATCTCATCGGCCGGCAGATGGCTTTGCAAACCGGGGGCGGCCTCTTCGTGTACCAACCTGACACGGGGAAGTGGCTGGAATACGATCCCGCTTCGCCGGCGACAAACCGCATGGTTCCGAAGTCCGGCGACGGCCTCGAAGCCATGCAGATGTATCGCACGCTGGGAAGGCCCATATTCCTGGTTTCCGACTGGTACACGGAATCGGGCGTCTCCACCACCGGGTTCGCCGAAGCGGCGGCAGATGCGATCTACGACAGCCTCGCGCGCCTCAACGTCGACCTGAAGGACTCGATCACCAAGACCAACCTGCACCTCATCGGGCACAGCCGCGGCACGGTCGTGACGTCGGAGATCGTGCAGCGGCTGGGACAGCATGGCTTGAAGCCGGCCAGCCTGCAGACCACATTCCTGGATGTACACGACTTCAACCAGCCCTCGCTCAGCCTGGGCGGAGTACTGCGCGTGGCCGACTTCGCCGACCCCGACGTCATCGCCTGGGACAACAGCGGCTTCGTCGAGAACTACTACGAGCGAGTGGTCGACGAGGCTAGCGGGATCACGTTCAATCCGAACGGCCGCTCGCTGTGGCGCCCGGATGCCCAACCCGCGCTTGCGCAGGTCAACGGCAAGAGAGCCTGGCTGAGCGGCGCCAACATCGACTATTCCCTCGACGCGATGCCCGGCTTCGCGTACGACGGAAACATCCTGGCGGACATTGCCGTGTTGATAGCGGGCCCACATGGCAATACACAGGACTGGTACGCGGGCACGGCGTCCCTGGCGCTGCCCGACCTGGTCCCCGGCAAGATTCCGGTGTGGCGCCACTTCTCGAATTCGGCTGCATTCCGCGGAACCAACGTCTACCTGCCGTGGTACGTTTCGCGCCTCGAAGACGGGAAGGTCAGCGGCCACGCCGGTACCCCGATCACCACCGTCGGCGAGTTGGCGAACGTCCTGGCGGCTCGCACGAAGGACAGCGGCAACATGACCCTGTCGTTCGAAGGCGGTGGGGAAGGCTGGTTCTATTCCGCGCTGGGCGGCGGCTACGCCTACCAGAAGAACATCAAGTTCCAGGGCGCGCAGTGGAGCGTCTGGACGGACAACAGCGAGCGTCCCGTGGCCGGCGAATCCGGGTACCAGATCGTCAACGGAAATTTCCAGCTTAGCGACAACAACTTCAATGGCCGCGTCCTGCCGGTGTACGACCTGCCGGGGTGGTCGATCCACAACGGAGATGCGCTGGGCGGCGACTCCCATGATGTCCGGGCGACCAGGACGCAAGCCCTGGCCCTGCGCCTTCGCGCCGATGCCGGCAAGAACGCATTCGTCCAGACTGCCATGTCCAGCCTCGGGAGCCTTGCATCCCCCGCGGACCAAGCCAAGATGCGCACCGGGCTCGGAGATCTCTACGACACTGTTTTCGGCTCCTACCTGGACCTGTACGCGTCGTCGGAACTGGCCCACCTCCAGGAAATCGTGGCCGACCTGCAGAGGCAGTCCCTCGCGCGTAACTTTGCCAACGTCCCCTTCCGCGCGGGGAAGGGCAACGATAGCCCGGAACTCTGGGCGGTCCGCCAGGAGGTGGCGGCGCGCGTGGTGACCAGCGGCGCATTGCAGCGCGGACTCGACGCAATCGAGAAGGTGACTTCGTCGCTCGGCTTGTTCAACCGGCCCAAGGTCTGGGACCTGGCGACCCAGCTGTTCGGAGTCGATGTCCGTAAGCTGTTCAGCAGCCAGATTGACCTCCGGACCGATGCCATGAAGGCTCTCGCCGACATGACGACCGACGGCAACCGCGACCTCGCCTTCTCGCTGAGCGCAGCCAGCGACTACCACCTGACGCACAACCGCCTCGCCGCGCCGCCCGCCGGCGCCACGGGGCTGGCGTTCGACGTGTATTTCAAGACTGCGCCTCCCAACGGCGAGCCACTCACCGTGTCCTGGATTCCAGACGATGGTTCGGACCCGACGACCCAGACGTTCACGCAGACCTCGGGGCAGGCCTTGAGCTCGAGTCCCTATCGGGCCGTGTCCTCCGCTCTCCTGAAGAACGCCATCTACGCGAAACCATTCGGCCGCCTCGAGTTCCGCGTGGACGGAAGCAACCTCGGCAACACCGACGTCCGCCTCGACAACATCCGCTTCACCACCCCGGCCAGCCCGCTGTCCCTGGCTGGGGCGGTGGACGGCGAGACGGTCACTGCGATCTCCGCAGCCGACATCCAGCCGCTGCTGGTCCAGGCCATCGCCGCCTGGACCGCGGCGGGTGCGAACACGAACCTGCTGCGCAACGTGACGCTCGAGGTCGCCGATCTCGATGGCCAGGCGCTGGCCGTCACCGAGGGCCAGACGATCACCTTCGACAGCCGCGCGGCCGGCGCCGGATGGTTCGTCGACAGCACGCCGGGCCTGAACGAGGAGTTCGTCCTGGGGACCGGCACTGCCCTGGTCGCGAACGTGGCGGCCAGCAGCGACCGGATCGACCTGTACTCGGTGGTGCTGCACGAACTCGGCCACGTCCTCGGCTACCAGCACGACGACACCGACAGCGTCATGGGCGCCCTCCTGTCGCCCGGGACCCGCCGCCTTCTGGAGACGTCGGCCCAGCCCGCATACGGCGGGACGACCATCACGGTCCGCGCGGCCACGGGCGCGGACAGCGCGCAGGCGCCGTCGGCGCAGCTGCTGCTGGCCGTCCACCCGACCCTCGACGCGTCGGGCTGGACGAGCCTTGGACAGGTCACGGCCGGGACCGACGGCTCGCTCGTCCTCGTCGAAGGTGCTTCCACCCAGACTTCGCTCGCGCAGGCATTCCTCATCGGGGCGCAGGACCGGTTCCTGACCTTCACAGTAACCGGGGCGATGCTCCAGTTCCATGCGGGCGGCGCGCAGGACGCCTTCGAGGTGGCACTGCTCGATGCGATCACCGGTGCGAACCTCCTGGGCGGAATGGGCTTGAGCCATGGCGATGCGGTGCTGAACCTCCAGGACGACGGCGCGGGCCTGGCTGCTCGCCGGGCCGCGGCCGTGACCGGCAGGACGGCGGCGGATGGCAGCACGCAGTACACGATCGACCTGCGCGCCCTTGCTGCCGGCACGGCCGTCAACCTCAGCTTCGACCTCATCGGATTCGGGGCGGCCGACAGCCATGTGGGACTGCGGGACGTGCGCCTGGTGAGCGATCCCCTGGTTCGTGACGACCAGGCTGCGGTGCTTGAAGATGGCGTCGTCGCGGTCGAGGCGATGGCCAACGACACCGACACGGCGTTGCCGGGCTACGCGGCGGAACTCGTCAGTGGTCCCGCGCATGGCAGCGTGTCCGTCAATGCCGGCGGCACGTTCACCTATACGCCCTCGCCGGACTATTTCGGGACGGATACGTTCCGGTACCGCATCGCCAGCGCGGATGGCATCCATGCCTCCAACGTGGCAAGCGTCACCATCAGCGTCGCCCCGGTGAACGATGCGCCGATTGCATCGCCTGTCACCGTCACCCTGGAAGAGGACGGCACCGCGTCTCCCGCCCTGGCGGTGTCCGACGTCGACAGCGGCAACCTGGTGCGGCGAGTCGTGGTCGAGCCCCGGCACGGCAGCATCACGATCGGTACGGACGGTATCGCCCTGTATCGTCCCGATCACGACTTCTTCGGCACCGACAGCTTCAGCTACGTGGCCAACGACGGCGAGCTCGACTCGGCCCCCGCGCTGGTCAGCATCACGGTGACGCCGGTCAACGACCAGCCGGTGGCGCGCGATGTCGAAGCGACCCTGGCCGAAGACGGGAGCGTCGTCGTCGACCTGCGCGACAGCGGCTTCGACGTCGAGGACGCGGTGCTCACGCCGGTGATCCTCACGGGGCCGGCGCACGGCAGCTTCACCCTGCTCGCGGACGGCCGCTACCAGTACACGCCGGAGGCTGACTTCAACGGCACGGACACGGTGCGCTTCGCGCTCGTGGACAGCGAAGGCGCACAGAGCAACGAGGCGACGTTGACGCTGACCGTGGCCGCCGTGAACGACGCGCCCACCCTGGCCGACCAGGACATGGCCGGCGACGAAGACACGCTGCTCTCCGGCAGCCTGCTGGCCACCGCGGGCGACATCGACAGCATCGGGCTGACCGCCCGCATCGTGGCCGGCCCGGTCCATGGCAGGCTCGCGGTGAACTCGGACGGCAGCTTCTCCTACCAGCCCGATGCCGACTACTTCGGCAGCGACAGCTTCACCTACCGGGTGAGCGACGGCGAGCTGGAGTCGGCGCTGGCCACCGTGCAGGTACGGGTCATTGCCGTGAACGACGCCCCGGTCGCGGCGGACCAGGACCTGGCGGTGGACGAGGACACCGAGCTCACCGGCGCCGTCGTCCCCACGGCCAGCGACGTAGACAGCAGCAGCCTCACGGCGGCCCTGCTGGTGGGCCCGGCGCACGGCAGCGTCGCGCTGCACGCGGACGGCAGCTTCCGCTACACCGCCAGCGCGAACTACTTCGGCGCGGACAGCTTCACCTACACGGTGAGCGACGGCGAACTCACGAGCGAGGTCGCGACTGTACGCATCGCCGTGGCGTCGATCAACGACGTGCCAGTGGCGCAGGACGCCACCGTGACGACAGCCGAAGACACACCCTTGGCGATAGACCTGCGCAACTACGGCAGTGACGTCGAGGACGCCGTGCTGGCGCCTGTGATCGTCTCCGGCCCCAGCCATGGCGCGCTGGTCGCTCAGGGCGACGGCACCTACCGCTACGTTCCCGCCGCCGACTACAACGGCGGCGACGCGATCCGCTTCGCCCTGCGCGACAGCGCCGGTGCGTTGAGCAACGAAGCGACGCTTAGCATCACGGTCACCGCGGTGAACGACGCGCCGACCCTGGGCGCGCAGAGCCTGGGCGTCGACGAAGACGGCATCCTCGCGGGCAACGTGCTTGCCACGGCCAGGGACATCGACAGCGTCTCCCTGGCGGCGGTGCTGGTCAACGGTCCCGCCCATGGCACGCTGCAGCTGGAGGACGACGGGCGCTTGCGCTACACGCCGGATGCCGACTACTTCGGCGGCGACAGTTTCCAGGTGATGGTGACCGACGGCGCGCTCGCATCCGCGGTCGCCACCTTCTCGGTCACGGTAGCGCCCATCAACGACGAGCCCACGCTCTCCGGCCAGGTGCTGGCGACGGCCGAAGACACGGTGGTCGCCGGAAACTTGCTGGCCACGGCGGCCGACATCGATTCCGGCGCCCTGGGCGGGGCGCTGGTGGACGGCCCGGCGCATGGCAGCCTCGCCATCAACACCGACGGGACCTTCAGCTACACCCCGGACGCCAACTACTTCGGCAGCGACGCCTTCACCTTCCGCGTGAGCGATGGCGCGCTGGACTCCGCAACCGCCACGGTCCGCATCGACGTGGCCGCCGTCAACGACGTGCCCACGGCGCAGGACGCCACGCTGCAGGCGATCGAGGACACCGTGCTGGCGGTGGACTTCCGCGATTTCGGCGCTGACATCGAGGACACGGCGCTGCAGCCGGTGATCCTGTCCGGCCCAGCGCATGGCGTCCTGGTGCGCAATGCCGACGGCAGCTACCGCTACGAACCTGCCGCGGACTTCAACGGCACCGACGTCGTGCGCTTCGCCCTGCGCGACACCGAAGGCGCCCTCAGCAACGAGGCGACGCTGACGTTCACCGTCACGGCGGTCAACGACGCGCCCACGGTGGGCGACCGGGCCATCGCCGGCACCGAGGACCGCATCCTCCGGGGCAGCCTGCTGGCCACTGCAGCCGACGTGGACAGCAGCAGCCTCAGCGCCCGCATGGTGACCGGCCCGGCGCACGGCCACCTCCTGGTGGGCGACGACGGCAGCTTCGTCTACACGCCCGACCTCGACTACTTCGGCAACGACAGCTTCAGCTATCGCGTCAGCGACGGCCAGCTCGACTCCGGCCTGGCGACGGTGCTGATTGCGCTGGCGCCGGTCAACGACGCGCCCTGGGCGGGCGACCAGGCCCTGGACACCGGCGAAGACAGTCCGCTGACCGGCAACCTGCTGGCCAGCGCGAGCGATGTCGACAGCACGGTGCTCACGGCCACCCTGGCTTCCGGCCCGGCACACGGCAGCGTGGCGCTGCAAGCCGACGGCGGCTTCCTCTACACCGCCAACGCCAACTTCTTCGGCGCGGACAGCTTCACCTACACGGTGAGCGATGGCGCGTTGGCGAGCAACGTCGCGACGGTGCGCATCGCGGTGGCGCCGGTGAACGACGTGCCGCTGGCCCGGGACGCAAGTGTGGCGACCGACGAAGACACCCCGCTGGCGATCGACCTGCGCAACTACGGCAGGGACGTCGAGGACGCGGTGCTGACACCGGTGATCGTCTCCGGCCCGAGCCACGGCGCGCTGGTGGCCCAGGACGACGGCAGCTACCGCTACGTTCCCGCTGCCGATTACAACGGTGGGGATGCGATCCGCTTCGCGCTGCGCGACGGCGCGGGTGCGTTGAGCAACGAGGCGACACTGGCCATCGGCGTCACCCCGGTCAACGATGCGCCGACGCTCACGGGCCAATCCCTCAGCACCGCCGAAGACACGTCGCTGGCGGGCAACGCGCTCGCCGACGCGGCCGACATCGACAGCGCTGCTCTCGCCGCGCTGCTCGTGACCGGCCCCACGCACGGCACGCTGCACCTCAACGCCAACGGCAGCTTCAGCTACACGCCGGATGCCGATTACGTGGGGAGCGACAGCTTCGAGGTGCAGGTCAGCGACGGCGCGCTGGTTTCGGCCACGGCGACGGTGGCGATCACCGTCACGCCGGTCAACGACGCGCCGCGGCTTGGCGGCCGCACCCTCACGCTGGACGAAGACACCTTCGCCGGCGGCGACCTGCTGGCCACGGCGACCGACGTCGACAGCTCCGGCCTCACCGCCCTGCTGGTGGCCGGCCCGCGGCATGGCACGCTGGTGGTCGATGCGAACGGAAGCTTCGGCTACACGCCGTATGCCGACTACTTCGGCGCCGACAGCTTCAGCTACCGGGTGAGCGATGGCCAGCTGGAATCCGCCACCGCTACCGTCGCGATCCAGGTGGCCAGCGTCAACGACGTGCCGGTCGCACGCGATGCCAGTCTCGCGACGCCGGAGGACACGCCGCTGGTGTTCGACTTCCGCACCTACGGCAACGACGTCGAAGCCGGGGTGCTGCAGCCGGTCGTGATTTCCGGCCCGGGAGCCGGCAGCCTGGTGGCGAACCAGGACGGCACATACACCTACCTGCCGCGGGCTGACTACAACGGCGGCGATGCGATTCGCTTCGCCCTGCGCGACAGCGCGGGCGCGCTCAGCAACCCGGCAACGGTGGCGATCGCCGTGGCGCCGGTCAACGACGCGCCGACGCTGGCGAACCAGACGCTGCCCGGCAACGAAGACCAGGTCCTGTCCGGCAACCTGCTGGCCACGGCCGGCGACGTGGACAGCACGGTGCTGGCCGCGAGCATCGTGGCGGGGCCGGCACACGGCGCCCTGTCGCTGCATGCCGATGGCTCGTTCAGCTACACGCCCACCGCCAACTTCTTCGGCAGCGACACCTTCACCTGGCAGGTGAGCGACGGTGCGCTGGCCTCGCGCGTCGCGACCTTCACGCTGCAGCTCGCGCCGGTGAACGACGCCCCGGTGGCACAGGACGCGAACCTCACGACCGACGAAGACAGGCCGGCCACCATCGACCTGCGCGACTTCGGCTTCGACGTCGAAGGCTCGCTGCTGCAACCCGTGATCGTGGCGGGCCCGGCCCACGGCACGTTCACGGCCAACCCGGACGGCAGCTACCGCTACACGCCGGCGGCCGACTACCATGGCGACGACAGCGTCCGCTTCGCGCTGCGTGACGGCGCCGGCGCGCTCAGCAACGAAGCGACGCTGCGGCTGATCGTCAACTCGGTGAACGATGCACCGGTCGCACGCGACATCGCCGCCACCCTGCCGGAAGATGGCTATGTCCTGCTGGACCTCGCCGCCGCCGCCAGCGATGTCGATGGCGACACGCTCACCGTCACCGCGGGCAGCCCCCAGCACGGCAGCTTGTTGCAGCAAGCCGATGGCCGCTACCGCTTCACGCCGGCCGCCGACTACTTCGGCGGCGACACGTTCACGTATACCGTGACGGATGGCACCCTCAGCACCACCGGGCGCGTGACGCTTGCGGTCACCGCCGTCAACGACAAGCCGGTTGCGGTGGGCGAGAGCGTCACGGTGGCGGACGTCGGCAGCGTCGTCATCGACGTGCTCGCCAACGACAGCGACGTCGACAACACGCGCGCCCAGCTGAGGCCGGTGATCGTTGCCGGCCCCGCGCACGGCACCGTATCGCTGAATGTGGATGGCACGGTCACGTACCGCCCGGCCAGCGGCTACTCCGGCCCGGACAGCTTCCAGTACGCCGCGAGCGACGGCCAGCTGCAGTCCGACCCGGTGACCGTGACGCTCAACGTGATTCGCACCAATCGGGACCCGGAGTTCACCAGCACGCCGCCGGCGGCGATCCGGCTGGATACCAGCTATGCGAGCGGAGACAGCGTGTGGCAGGTCTCCGGAACGACGGGCAACACGACGACGAACTTCACGCTGACGCAGCGCGAGGCGGCGCTGAAGGACGAAGTCGGCTACTTCGTGGTCGACGACGCGCAGGGCCGCATCGGCACGCTGCGTCCTGGCGATGCCGGCTACGCAGCGGCCGCGCTGTCCTCGAGCCGCTCGGCAAGCGTCTTCAGCGGCAGCGCCTCGCAGGGCAGCACGCAGGTCCGGCCGATGCCCGCCGGCCAGTACCTGGGCTTCTACCTGATCCAGGATTCCAGCGTCGGGAACTGGCGCACCAGGAACAGCGCCAACCAGTTGTCCAAGACCCCGCTGGCCTTCTTCAGCTTCGCGCAGGCCAACCCGGACGGCTTCGACCACCTGCACGGCGGCTTCGATGCCCAGGGCGCGCTGACGCTGCGCTGGGAGGACCTCACCGGCGGCGGCGACCAGGACTTCAACGACGTGGTGCTCACCGTGCGCGGCCTCACGGCCGCGAAGAACGGCCTGGTGGCGCAGCTGAATTACGACGCCGACGCCGTCGACCCGGATGGCGACGCGCTGACCTACAGCCTGGCCCAGGCGCCGCAGGGCGCCAGCATCGATGCCGCCACCGGCCGTGTCACGTGGACGACCAGCGCCGCCGGCACCTACAACTTCAGCGTGGTGGCCAGCGACAACAGGGGCGGCGTGTCCGCGCAGACGTTCACGCTGACCGTGCAGCCGCCCAACCATGCGCCGGTGGCCAACGCGGATGCCGCGGCGAGCCAGGAAGACGCCACGGTGCGCCTGAACCTGCTGGCGAACGACACCGATGCCGACGCCGACGCGCTGACGGCGGAGATCGTCACCGGCCCGCGCCACGGCACCGTGACGCGCAACACCGACGGCACCTACAGCTACCGGCCCGACCAGGACTGGTACGGCACGGAGACCTTCAGCTACCGCGTCACGGACGGCTTCACCTGGTCGCAGCCCACCACCGTCACCATCACGGTGGCGGCCGTGAACGACGCGCCGGAGGCCTTCAACGCCAGCTACACGGTGCAGAAGGGCGGCAGCATCCGCGTGGAGCTCGACGACCTCGTCAAGGACGTGGACAGCAGCTGCCTCACCATCGCCGTCGGCCGGCCGGCGCACGGCACGGTGGCGCGCAACCAGGACGGCAGCTACACCTATCGTCCGCAGTCAGGCTTTACGGGGGTCGACAGCTTCATCTACACGGTGAGCGACGGACAACGCACCGCCACCGGCGTGATCACGCTGCTGGTGGTGCCGGCCGTGCCATCGAACTCCTGCAGCAGCGTGACGGTCACGTCGCAGCCTGGCGGCGGCACCAGCTCGGCGATCGCCGCGCAGGTGCAGTACCTGCTCCTCAACCTGGCGGGCGCGGCCGGCGGCAGCCCGAATTCGGGCGTTCCGGTGGACTGGTCGCAGGTGACGGACCTGGGGTCGCTCCTGGGCAGCGGCGCAGGCAATCCGGGCTGGCTTGCCGAACTCCTGGCCGGCTGCGATGGCACGGACCTGCAGCAGTTGGCGCAGCAGGTGGGCCTCTGCTTGAAGTTGTAGCGCGCCGGCCGGCGTTCGCTGCAAGGCGCGCCATCCCTAAGGGCCGACCACTAGGGTTCGACCACTAGGGGTTTACGCGGGAGCGTCCGCGCCGCTTGTCGTCTCATCCGATTGGGGGGGTGGGACATGCAACTCAAGCGTTGTCATTTGCAGGGGCGTGTTGCAGAATTTTCCCTCGCCTGCGCCCCGCCTCGGTGCGGCATCCAACAATCCAGTCAGTACCAGGAAGGGGAGGGGCCATGCGTCGTCACGCATCTGGGCGCGCTCGTGCGTCAGAGTCTCACACGGATCGCGCCAGCGCGCCTTCCACGCGCCTGCAGCGCTTCCTCGTCCAGCCCCTTGCCGCCGCCATGAAGGCGGCCTTCGGCAGGTTGCCGCAGCGGCCGCCGGCGAGTGAGAAGCCGCCGGCACCGACCAAGCCCGCCGCGGCGATGAAGCTCGAAGCGCTGGAGCCGCGCGTCCTGCTCTCCGGCGACACGAACCCGACGGCGCTGGCCGTCAGCGGCGAGATCGCGCAAGCGGGCGAGCACCGCACGCACGGCATGGACCTGGGCCAGAACGCGCTGCTGGTGCTGGACAGCCTGACGGCCCGGGCCGACCTGCAATGGAGCCTGCAGGGGCCGGCGGGGCTGGTGGCGGCAAGCAGTTTCCAGAGCACCGATGCGCAAGGCGCCACGCAGCGGCTGCAGCTGCCGGCGGGCCATTACGAATTCACCGTTTCCGGCACCGGCGATGCGACCGGCGCCTACGCCCTGCGCGTGATCGACGCGGCCGCGGCTGTGCCCATGGCGGTCGGCCAGAACACCCGGGCTGACCTGGCAGGCGGCAGCGAGGCGGTGGTCTATTCCTTCAGCGCCCAGGCCGGGCAACGCTTCAATTACTTCCCGGCAGGCGTGACCAACGCCCAGGGCGGGCCGGACTACAGCCCGGTCACGTGGACGGTGATCGCCCCCGACGGCTCGGTGGAAGTCGAGAACCGGCCGGCCCGCTACGAGTTCGGCACCATCGTCACGCAGCAGACCGGCAGCTACCTGTTCGTGGTGAACGGGTCGGTCGGCAACACCCAGCCCCTGACCGTTGGCTTCAAGCTGCTGCGGGTCGACGATTTCCTCTACAGCGGCCCCGCCTCCGACACGCTGCGGGGCGGCGCCGGCGACGACGTCCTCGATGGCGGCGCGGGCAACGACCTGCTGCAAGGCGGCACCGACAACGACATCTACCTGTTCGGCCGCGGCGACGGGCAGGACACCGTGCGCAACCGCAAGTCCGACACCAGCTGGATCGCCGAGGACGACCAGGGCACCACCACCGACGTGCTGCGGTTCAAGACCGGCGTGCTCGCGGCGGACCTCGACATCGTGCGCAGCGGCGATCACCTGGTGCTGAAGATCCGCGGCAGCAGCGACCAGGTGACGCTGGAAGGCTTCTTCTACGGCAACAACATCAACCACGCCATGAGCGTGGACCGCATCGAGTTCGCCGACGGCAGCCTGCTGGCGGACGCCGAAGTGCTGGCACGCGTGATGACCGGCACCGACAACGCCGACACGCTGGCCGGGACGGAAGCGTCCAACACCATGTCCGGCCTGGGCGGCAACGATGTCCTCACCGGCGCCGGCGGTGCCGATTGGCTGGACGGCGGCAGCGGCGCCGACACCTTGCGCGGCGAGGCGGGCGACGACCTGCTCGATGGCGGGACCGGCAACGACACCGTGCAGGGCGGCGCCGGCAACGACGTCTACCTGTTCGGCCGCGGCGACGGCCAGGACCTGATCCGCAACCGCAAGCTGGACAACAGCTGGACGGCGGAAGACGACCAGGGCACCACGACGGACATCCTGCGCTTCAAGGCCGGCCTGTTCGCCGGCGACCTCGACGTGGTGCGCAGCGGCGACAACCTGCTGCTGAAGATCCGCGGCAGCACCGACCAGGTGACGCTGGAAGGCTTCTTCTACGGCAACAACATCAACCACGTGATGAGCGTGGACCGCATCGAGTTCGCCGACGGCACCGTGCTGGACGACGCGGAAGTAATGGCGCGTGTCACGACCGGCGCAGCCGGCGTGGACACCCTGTACGGCACCGAGGCCGCGAACACGATGTCCGGCGGTTCGTCCGCGGACACGCTGTACGGCGCGGGCGGAGCGGACAGCCTGAACGGCGGCCCGGGCAACGACACCTTGCGCGGCGAGGCCGGCGACGACGTGCTCGATGGCGGCACGGGCAATGACACGCTGCAAGGCGGCGCGGGCAACGACGTCTACCTGTTCGGCCGCGGCGACGGCCAGGACTGGCTGCGCAACCGCAAGTTCGACGGCAGCTGGACGGCCGAGGACGACCAGGCCGCCACGACGGACACCCTGCGCTTCAAGGCAGGCATCGCGCTGGCGGACATCGAAGTGCTGCGCAGCACCGACAACCTGGTGTTGAAGATCCGCGGAACGACCGACCAGGTCACGCTCGAAGGCTTCTTCTACGGCAACAGCATCAACCACGCGATGAGCGTGGACCGCATCGAGTTCGCCGACGGCAGCACGCTGGCCGATGCCGACATCCTGGCCCGCATCAGCGTGGGCAGCGCCGGCCCTGACACGCTGGCCGGCACCGAGGACCCGAAC
>JAQGMU010000193.1 GCA_028292195.1 Ramlibacter sp.
CCTCGTACTGGCTTCCGCCGGGTGGGCCCTGCGCGGCTGATTTCCAATGAGCAGCGTCCCCACCCCCGCGGGCGGATTCGGTTTTGCCGGGCTCCCGCCCCCGCCCGCCGCGCCTGAACCCCGCATCAGCCGCAACGCCATGATCGTGGGCGGCGTGCTGCTGGTCCATGTCGTGGCGCTGTGGGCACTGCAAACCGGATTGCTGCGGCGCGCGGTCGAGATCGTGGTGCCGGCCGAGATCCTGAGTGAAGTCCTCACGCCGCCGGTGCCCAAAGTCGAACCGCCGCCGCCGCCACCGCCGGTGCGGCCGCAACCGGTCCGCCAAGCCGTCGTGAAACAGTCCCCGGCCCTGCCGCCGGCACCGCAACCGCTTGCCATTGCCGACCCTGCGCCTTCCCCGAACGCGCCGACGGGGGTTCTCACGCCGCAGCCTCCGGCGCCCCCAGTCGCCGCGCCCGTGGCGCCGACGCCCGCTCCGCCGGCGCCGCCGCGCCTCGAGTTGCCATCCAGCGACGCCGACTACCTGCAGAACCCCAAGCCCCCCTACCCCCCGGTCAGCAAGCGCCTGGGCGAACAGGGCAAGGTGCTGGTGCGCGTGCTGATCGGCGCCGACGGCAAGGCGCAGCAGGCGGACATCCGCCAGTCCAGCGGCTACGACCGCCTCGACCAGGCGGCCGTCAACGCCGTGCTCAAGTGGCGCTACGTACCCGGCAAGCGCGGCGGCGTGGCCGAGGCGATGTGGTTCAACGTCCCGATCAACTTTGTCCTGGAGTAGTCACCTTTCATGGAATCGCAATTCGGCCTCGTCAACCTCTGGAACCAGGGCGATGTCATCACCCGGGCGGTGGCCGTGCTCCTGCTGGGGATGTCGCTCGCTTCCTGGATCGTGATCATCGTGAAGGCGCTGGACCTGCGCCGCTACGCCTCCCAGTCGCGGCAGATCGAAAGCTTCTGGCACGCCGCCGACTTCGCCGACGGCCTGAGCAAGCTGGGCACCGATCCCGCGAATCCGTTCCGCGCCCTCGCGCTCGAGGGCCGCGAAGCCTCCGCCCACCACAACGCGCAGCCGCAACTGCACGACTCGCTGGGCGCCAGCGACTGGATGACCCGCACGCTGCGCAACTCGATCGACGAAGCGACGGCGCGCCTGCAGTCGGGCCTGGCGGTGCTGGCCTCGGTGGGCTCGACCGCGCCCTTCGTCGGCCTGTTCGGCACCGTCTGGGGCATCTACCACGCGCTGCTGTCCATCAGCGTCGCCGGCCAGGCGACCATCGACAAGGTGGCCGGCCCCATCGGCGAAGCGCTGGTGATGACGGCCCTGGGCCTCGCGGTGGCCATTCCGGCGGTGCTGGGCTACAACGCCCTGGTGCGCGGCAACAAGGGCGTGCTGGGCAAGCTGAACCGCTTCGCCCACGACCTGCACGCCTACTTCGTCATGGGCTCCCGCGTACCGGCCGCTGCCGCCGCTTCCCGGGTGGTGCCCATGAAGAAAGGCAACTGACCATGGCCTTCGGCACCCAGGACGAGACCGACGAAGTGATGAACGAGATCAACATGACGCCCATGGTGGACGTGATGCTGGTCCTGCTCATCATCTTCATCATCACCGTGCCGGTGATGAAGCACTCGGTCAACATCGACCTGCCCCGCGCCACCAGCACGCCGCAGCAGGCCCGGCCGGAGACCATCCGGCTGTCGGTCAACGCCCAGGGCAAGTATTACTGGAACGAGCAGCAGGTGTCGGAGCAGGACCTGGAAAGGCGCCTGCGGGCAGAGGCGGCGCGGGCGCCGCAGCCGGAACTGCACATCCGCGGCGACAAGGATGCGCGCTACGAATTCGTCGCCCAGGCCATGGCGGCGGCCCAGCGCGCGGGCCTGCACAAGATCGGTTTCATCACCGAGCCGAAGACACCATGAGCGACGCCGCTGCACGCCGGGAGCCCGCAACGGCTTCGGCCGACGCGCGGTCGGCAGCGGCCGTCGATCCGGCCCGCCCGGCGCCGCTTGCCAGCGAGGACCTGCTGCGCGGGCGGCGCCTGGTGGAGATCACGCACAACGGCGAGGTCTACCGCCTGCAGGCCACGCGCCTGGGCAAGCTCATACTCACCAAATAGCTTGCAAGCCTAGAGGCCCAGCGCCGCGATGCCGGCGCGCGCGACCTGCGCGTCCTCGGTCGACTTGACGCCGCTCACGCCGACGGCGCCTATGCACTGGCCGTCCTTCATGATGGGCACGCCGCCTTCCAGCAGGCCCTGCAGGCCCGGCGCGCTCAGGAAGGACACGCGGCCGCCGTTGATCATCTCTTCGTAGAGGCGGCTTTCGCGCCGGCCCAGCGCGGCGGTCTGCGCCTTGGCCGGGGCGATCTGCGACGAGATGGCGGCGGCGCCGTCCAGGCGCTGCAACGCCAGCAGGTGGCCGCCGTCATCGACGACGGCGATGGCCACCGCCCATTTGTTGGCAAGGGCTTCGGCTTCGGCGGCGGCCATCACGGCCTTGGCGTCGGCCAGTTCTAGGGTGGATTTGGTTTTCATGGCGGGAAACAGCGTAAAAGGCGGAAGCATAACGCTGCGCGGCGGGCTTCCCCCAAAGGCGGGGCCCTTGCGCGGACCTTGAACCAACCTAGAATGCGCCCATCTAACGGCTGTGCAAGCCTGAAGGAGATGTCCATGAATGATCGCGTCGAAACCGTCCAGACCCTAGGCTACGGTGACGTCCAGTCGCTGGAGCAGCGCAACAAGGTCCTGCGCAACACCTACTGGCTGCTGGCCCTGAGCCTGGTGCCCACCGTGCTGGGCGCCTGGCTGGGCGTGGCCACCGGCATCACCCGCAACCTGACCGGCGGGGTGGGGCTGATCGTGTTCCTGGGCGGCGCCTTCGGCTTCATGTATGCCATCCAGAAGACCAAGGACTCGGCCGCCGGCGTACCCGTGCTGCTCGGGTTCACCTTCTTCATGGGCCTGATGCTGTCGCGGCTGATCGCGATGGTGCTCGGCTTCAAGAACGGCACCGGCCTGGTGATGACGGCCTTCGGCGGCACCGCGGGGGTGTTCTTCGTGATCGCCAGCCTGTCGACGGTGATCAAGCGCGACCTCTCCGGCATGTCCAAGTGGCTGTTCGCCGGCGCGCTGGTGATCATGGTCGGCGCCATCATCAACGTGTTCCTCGGCTCTACCACCGGCATGCTGGTGATCAGCACGCTGGCCATCGGCCTGTTCAGCATGTACATGCTGTACGACCTGAAGCAGATCATCGACGGCGGCGAGACCAACTACATCAGCGCCACGCTGGCGCTGTACCTCGACCTCTTCAACATCTTCCAGAGCCTTCTGATGATCCTGGGGATCACGTCCGGCGACGACTGACGCGAGCGCGCGCAGCAATGAAAGGGGCCCGCGGGCCCCTTTTTCATTCCAGGTCGAAGACCGCGATCGATTCCACGTGCGCCGTGTGCGGGAACATGTTCACCACGCCGGCCGCGCTGCAAACGTAGCCGGCCTGGTGCACCAGCAACCCGGCGTCGCGCGCCAGCGTCGCCGGGTTGCAGCTGACGTAGACGATCCGTTTCGGCGGTTTCCAGTCGCCTCGCAGCGCCTTGTCCTGGTGCAGGTCGGCCAGCGCCTTGACGAGCGCGAAAGCCCCTTCCCGCGGCGGATCGACCAGCCAGCGGTCGGCGTGGCCATGGTCCACCAGTTGCTGCGGCGTCATCTCGAACAGGTTGCGGGCCGCGAAGGTGGTCGGCGCCAGGGCCTGCAGCTGCGCGTTGATCGCGTGGTTCTCGCGCGAACGCGCCACCAGCGTCTCGCTGCCCTCGATGCCCAGCACCTCGCCGGCCCGCGTGGCCAGCGGCAGCGTGAAGTTGCCGAGGCCGCAGAACCAGTCGATGACGCGCTCGTCGCGCCGCGGATCCAGCAGGCGCAAGGCCCGCTCCACCAGCACCCGGTTGATGTGCGGGTTGACCTGGGTGAAGTCGGTCGGGCGGAACGGCATCGTGATGCCGAATTCGGGCAGTGCGTAGTCCAGGGGATCGCCACCCTCATCGAGCAGTTTCACCGTGTCCGGCCCCTTGGACTGCAGCCACCACTGCACCCCGGCTTGCTGCGCCGCGAAGGCGCGCAGTTTGGCCAAGTCGCCGTCGCTGAGCGGCTCCAGGTGGCGCAGCACCAGCGCGGTGACGCGGTCGCCGCAGGCCAGCTCGATCTGCGGGCAGGTCTCGATGGCGTCCATGGAGCCGATCAGCGCCCGCAGCGGCAGCAGCAGCGCGCTGACGTGCGGCGGCACCACGTGGCACTCGCGGATGTCGGCCACGTAGCGGCTCTTGCGCTCGTGGAAGCCGACCAGCACCGTGCCCTTCTTGCGGACGTGGCGCACGCTGAAGCGGGCGCGCCAGCGGTAGCCCCAGCCCGGCCCCTCGATGGCAGGCAGGATGGTGTCGGCCTTGAGCTTGGACAGGTGCCAGAGGTTGTCTTCCAGCACCCGCTGCTTGATCGCCACCTGGGCGCCCACGTGCAGGTGCTGCATCTTGCAGCCGCCGCAGGCGCCCTCGTGCAGGCCGAAGTGCGGGCAGCGCGGGCGCACGCGCTGGGACGATTCGCGGTGCAGTTCCACCAGCGAGGCCTGTTCCCAGTTGTTCTTCCTGCGGTGGACCTTGACGGTCACCAGTTCGCCCGGCAGCGCGCCTTCGACGAACACCACCTTGCCGTCGGGCCGGCGGGCGACGCCCTGGGCCTCGATGTCGAGCGATTCGATTGCCAGCCAGCCCTCGGGGAGGGCGGCCGGTTCCTGCTTTTCTGTCATGCCCCGATTGTCTCAGCCCCGCGTGGTGGGGTCGCTGCGCGAACCCACCCTACCAGCGGCCGATTGGTGAGAGCGGGTGCGTAGGGTGGGTTGCGCGCAGCGCACCCCACCGAGCTCAGCCCCACGCCGCCAGGTATTCCCGCCAATGCGGCTCGTCCGGCACCAGCGCGCCCAGCGTCTGCTTGACGAGGGTGATCTCCTGCTCGTACTCCGCTTCCGTGAAGCCGCCGCGCATCTTCTGGAAACGGCAGTACAGCAGGTAGGTATTCATCACGTCGGTCTCGCAATAGCGCCGGATCTCCTCCAGCTTGCCGTCGCGATAGGCGTTGAACACCTGCGAGCCGTCCATCCCCAGCTTGCCGGGAAAGCCGCACAGCTTGGCCATGGCATCCAGCGGCGCGCTGGCGCGCGGCTGGTACATCGCCAGCAGGTCCATCAGGTCCAGGTGCCGCATGTGGTAGCGGCTGATGTAGTTGTTCCACTTGAACTCGCGGTCGTCGGGGCCGCCGCCCTCACCCATGGACCAATAGCGGTCGGCCGTCACGCCGTGGCGCAGCCCCCGGTAATGCAGCACCGGCAGGTCGAAGCCGCCGCCGTTCCAGCTCACCAGCTGCGGGGTGTGCTTGTCCACCGCATTGAAGAAGTTCTGGACCACCTTGCCTTCGCTGGCGTCGTCGCGGTCGACGAAGGAGTGCACGCGCAGGCCCTCGGCGTTGCGGAACACGCAGCTGATCACCAGCACCCGTTGCAGGTGCAGCGGCATGAAGTCGCTCTTGCCGTCGTCCTTGCGTTCCTGCGCCCACTGGGCGTAGACGGCGGCGTCGTCGAGTTCAGGCGGCACACCGCGCAGCGCACGCAGCCCCGCGACGTCGGGGATGGATTCGATGTCGAAAACGAGTACGGGCCAAGGCATGCAGCGACTTTAGCAGCCCGTAGGCTGGGGTCGCCGCAGGCGACCCCAGCTCCCTAGAACAAGGCCTCCTTGTCGATCCCGCTCCTCACCATGTGCCGCTTGAGCTTCATCAATGCCTCGTTCTGGATCTGCCGCACACGCTCGCGCGTGAGGCCCAGGCGGTCGCTCAGCACCTCCAGCGTTTCCGGCTCGCGGTCGTGCAGGCCGAAGCGGCCTTCGAGCACTTCCTTCTCGCGGTACGAGAGCGCGTCGATCCAGCTGGCCAGCAGCTTTTCGACCTCGCGGGTCTGCGTCACGCCGGTCGGGTCCAGCGCCAGTTCGTCGGCCATGAAGTCGCCCAGGGTGTGCTCGTCGTCCGAGCGTTCCACCACCGCGTCCAGCGACTTCGGCGTTTCGGCCATCGCCAGCAGCTGCGCCACTTCCTGCACGTCGCGCCCGAGCAGCGCCGCCACGTCCTCGACCCGCACGCCGTCGCCCTCGATGCCGTTGCGCGCGGCGGCGAAGGCCGGGTCGTTCTCCAGCGTGCGGCGCGCCCGCAGCACCTGCTGCAGTTCGCGCACGACATGCACCGGCAACCGGATCACGCGGCCCTGGTTCATCACCGCGCGCTCCACGGCCTGCCGGATCCACCAGGTCGCGTAGGTGGAAAAGCGGAAGCCGCGCTCCGGCTCGAACTTGTCGATGGCGTGCATCAGTCCCAGGTTGCCTTCCTCGATCAGGTCCGACAGCGGCACGCCGCGCCCGAGGTAGCCCTTGGCGATGCTCACGACCAGCCGCAGGTTGTGCTCGATCATCGACTGCCGCGCGGCGAAGTCGCCGGCGCGCGCGCGGGTGGCGGTTGCGAATTCCTCTTCGGCGGTGAACAGCGTCGTGCGGCGCACGTCGCGCAGGTACAGCGTGAGCGTGTCGCTCGACTCGCCGGAGAACTCCCTGGCGATCTCGCGCAGCGGCGGGAGATCGGCGCTGACCGGTTCGAGCGCCGGTTCCGACTCATCCGCAACAGGCCTGTCCGCATCCTGCCTCGCGCCCTCGGGCGTCGCAGGATGGTGGCCGTTGCGGCGTTTCATCGTTACCTCGCTGGCAGGTACCTGCTGGGGTCGACCGGCTTGCCCTGCCGGCGGATTTCGAAGTGCAGCTTGACGCGGTCGGCGTCGCTCGACCCCATCTCCGCGATCTTCTGGCCCTTGCGAACCGTCTGGTCTTCCTTCACCAGCAGCGACTGATTGTGCGCGTATGCGGTGAGGTAGGTATTGTTATGTTTGAGGATGATCAGGTTGCCGTAGCCGCGCAATCCGGCGCCGGCGTAGACCACGCGGCCATCGGCCGCGGCCAGGACCGGATCGCCGGGCTTGCCGCCGATGTCCAGGCCCTTGTTCTTCTGTTCGTCGAAGCCGGCCAGCACGCCGGCGCCGGCGCCGGTGGGCCAGGCCCAGGCCACTTCCTCTTCGGCGGGCACGGGAGCCGGCGCCGGTGCCGACAACGTGCCGCGCGGCGCGCTGGCGCTGTTCGCCGCGCCCATGGGAGCCGAAGCGGAAGAGGCCGGCGGCAACGCGCGCGGCGCAGCCGTTTCGATGGCGCCCGGCGGCGCCACGCGCAGCACCTGCCCGACCTCGATCACGTTCGGGTTGTCCAGGTTGTTCCAGCGCGCGATGTCGCGCCAGTTCTGCCCGCTCTCCAGCGCGATGCGGATCACCGTGTCGCCCTGCCGCACCGTGTAGTAACCCGGCTTGCCCGCGTTGTCCACGGCAGCCGGCGGCACCTGCGCCGCGCGCGCCGATTCGGTTCCGCCCACAGTGGCATGCCGGGCGCTGCGATCCTCCACGGGGGCGGGCGTGTGCCGCGGCGACGCGCAGGCCGCCAGGACGGCGCACGCGACCGCGCTCCCCGCCAACTTCAATGCGCGCTCGTGCGCAGACAACATCTTTTTGATCCTCATGCAACGCCAGATTTTAGGGGGACAAAGTGAACCGATTCCAGCACGGTGTGTTTCAGTTGACCAGCGGCTTTCTCCACCACCACCAGCGCCTGCTGGCCGCCGGGGCGCACGACGGGCGCGACGATGCGTCCACCCTCGGCAAGCTGATCGGTCCAGGACTCAGGAAGGGCCTCGCCGCCGGCAGCGGCGATGATGCCTGCATAAGGCGCGCCCCTGGCGTAGCCGGCCATGCCGTCGCCAAACAGCAGGTGCACGTTGGGCAGGCGCAGGTGCCGCAGGTTCTCGCGCGCCTTGTCATGCAGGCCGCGCAGCCGCTCCACGCTGTACACCTCGCTGGCCACGCAGCTCAGCACCGCGGCCTGGTAGCCGCAACCGGTGCCCACTTCCAGCACGCGACCGAGCTTGCCGTTGGCGTCGGTGCGGCCGCCGAGCAGCAGCTCGATCATGCGGGCGACGACGTTCGGCTTGGAGATGGTCTGGCCCAGGCCGATCGGCAGGCTGGTGTCTTCGTAGGCCTGGTTGGCGAGCGCGCTGTCGACGAAACGGTGCCGCTCCACCGCGCCCATCGCGGCCAGCACGCGCGGGTCGCTCACGCCCTGCGCCGCCAGCTTCTGCACCATGCGCGCACGCACGGCTTGCGAATCGAGGCCGACGCCGGCTGCGGTCGCGGCGACGGGCGCTGCGCTGGCGCGCGGAGCGGCGGGCCGGGACTGCCCGCCATCGAGCCGGGCGGGGAAACTGGGGCGGCGCGTCATCAGGCCTGCGCCGGCTTCGCCAGCTGTGCCGCGGCCTGGCTCCAGTAGCGCAGTGCGTCGTGGTCGGTCAGGTCCACCTTCAGCGGCGTGATGGTGGGATAGCCCTGCAGCGCGGCGTGGAAGTCGGTGCCCTCGGCATCGTCCTTGGCCTTGCCGGCGCCGCCGATCCAGTACATGGTGTCGCCACGCGGGCTGGTCTGCGCAATCACCTTCTCCGCCGCATGCCGGCGGCCCAGGCGGCAGATCTTGAACGGCTTCAGCTGCGCGTGCGGCAGGTTGGGGATGTTGACGTTCAACAGCCAGTGGGCGCCGTCGGTGCGGTGGTGCGCGGCCAGGAACTGCACCAGCTCGCGCGCCTTGCGCGCCGCGCCATCGAGGTGGCCCCAGCCCTTCTCGACCTGCGAGAAGGCGATCGCCGGGATGCCGAACAGGTAGCCCTCCATCGCCGCGCCGACCGTGCCGGAATAGATCGTGTCGTCGCCCATGTTGGCGCCGTTGTTGATGCCGCTCACCACCAGGTCGGGCACGTAGCCCAGCAGGCCGGTCAGCGCGATGTGCACGCAGTCGGCCGGCGTTCCGTTGACGTAGCGAAAGCCGTTGGCCGCCTCGGTGACGTACAGCGGCGCATTGAGCGTCAGCGCGTTCGACTTGGCGCTGTTGTTGTGCTCGGGGGCCACCACCTCCACCTCGCCGAGGTCGCGGATCGCGTCGTACAGGGCCACGATGCCGGGCGCCTGGTAACCGTCGTCGTTGGAGAGCAGTATCTTCATCTTGCGAGGATTGTAGGGTTGGGCCGTCACGGCCGGGACAAGGCGGGGGCCCGCCGCTTGCCTATCATCGGGCGCATCACGTGTTCGGAGCGTCACCATGCATGCCTGGCTTTGCGAAAACCCCGTCGGCGTAGCTGCGCTGCAATGGAAGGAACTGCCGACCCCGCAGCCGAAGGAGGGGGAGGTGCTGGTGGAGATCAAGGCGGCCAGCCTGAACTTCCCCGACCTGCTGATCGTGCAGAACAAATACCAGATGAAGCCGCCGCTGCCGATCGTCCCCGGCTCGGAGTACGCCGGCAGCATCGAAGCCGTGGGCGAAGGCGTCACCGACCTGAAAGTCGGGCAGAACATCGCCTGCCTGTCCGGCACCGGCGGCTTCGGCACGCACACCGTCGCGCCTGCCGCGCTTTGCATGCCCTTGCCGCCGGCATTT
>JAQGMU010000199.1 GCA_028292195.1 Ramlibacter sp.
TGTCCATGGTTGCGGATGCGGTCGAAAATTCTGCTGAAAATGCCCATTGAGGTGCTCCTTTAAAACGTTTGGAGCATCGTGCGCGAGATCGCCGCCCGGCCGTGTCGGACGAAGGCGCAAAAAAAAGCCCCGCAATGCGGGGCCTGCCATGTCATCGCAATGACATCCAGCTCACTTGAGCTTGGTTTCCTTGTACTCGACGTGCTTGCGCGCCTTCGGGTCGAACTTCATGATCGACATCTTTTCGGGCATCGTCTTCTTGTTCTTGCTCGTCGTGTAGAAGTGGCCGGTGCCCGCAGTGGACTCCAGCTTGATCTTTTCGCGTCCGCCTTTGCTAGCCATTGCAGGTTCTCCTTAGGCTTGGCCGCGAGCACGCATGTCTGCGAGCACGGCATCGATGCCATTCTTGTCGATCAGGCGCAGCGCGGCGCTGGTCACGCGCAGGCGCACCCAGCGGTTTTCCGCCTCGACCCAGAAACGACGGTATTGCAGGTTCGGCAGGAACCGGCGCTTGGTTTTGTTGTTGGCGTGGGAGACGTTGTTCCCCACCATCGGGCCCTTGCCCGTTACGTCGCAGACGCGTGCCATGGGCACTCTCCTAGAACCGCCCGGTCACATCACGTGAAGGGCTCACCTCGCCCTGACGGGGGCGGTAACCGGCCGGAAATCCAGCGAAGCCCGCCATTATAGCGGGAAGCGGTGGGGTGCGCTCCGCGCAACCCGCCCTACCCATCACTCCTCTTGTTCGAGGAAGCGCTGGGCGTCCAGCGCCGCCATGCAGCCCGTGCCGGCGCTGGTGATGGCCTGCCGGTAGATGTGGTCCTGCACGTCGCCGGCGGCGAACACGCCCGGGATGCTGGTCATGGTGGCAAAGCCCTGCAGGCCGGCCTTGGTGATGATGTAGCCGTCCTTCATCTCCAGCTGGCCCTGGAAGATCTCCGTGTTGGGCCGATGCCCGATGGCGATGAAGCAGCCCTGCAGGTTGATGTCCTCGCTGGCCCCGGTCTGGGTGTCCTGCAGTCGCACGCCGGTGACGCCGCTGCCGTCGCCCAGCACCTGGTCCAGGGTCTTGAACAGCTTCAACTCGATCTTGCCCTCGGCTTCCTTCTGCTTCAACCGGTCGACCAGGATAGGCTCGGCGCGGAACTTGTCGCGGCGGTGCACCAGGTAGACCTTCCTGGCGATGTTCGACAGGTACAGCGCTTCTTCGACCGCGGTGTTGCCGCCGCCGATGACGCAGGTGACCTGGTCGCGGTAGAAAAAGCCGTCGCAGGTGGCGCAGGCGCTGACGCCCTTGCCCATGAATTCGGACTCGGAGGGCAGCCCGAGGTACTGCGCCGACGCGCCGGTGGCGATGATCAATGCATCTGCGGTGTAAGTTCCGCTATCTCCGGTGAGCGTGAACGGGCGCTTTGAGAGGTCGACCTTGCTGACGTGGTCGAACAGGATCTCGGTATTGAAGCGCTCCGCGTGCTCCAGGAAACGCTGCATCAGCTCCGGGCCCTGCACGCCATGGACGTCGGCCGGCCAGTTGTCCACCTCGGTGGTGGTCATCAGCTGGCCGCCCTGGGCGATGCCGGTAATGAGCACGGGCTTCAGGTTGGCGCGGGCCGCGTAGACGGCCGCCGTATAGCCGGCGGGGCCGGAACCGAGGATCAGGACTTTGGCGTGCTTGTTGGTCATGGTGAAAACCTGTGTGGAATACGCCACAGGTCAGTGTACATTTCGGGCCAAGTCGAGAAGTATCAACGCCTGGCAGGCATGGCTGATGCTTCACGTTTCTATGGGTTCGATTGTAAGAAGCGATGGCTGGCCGCCGGACTGGAGGGTTTTGAAACATGTCGATGCTGTCCAACCTGGAGCTGATTCGCCGGGTGCCCTTGTTTGCCCTGCTGACAGCGTCCCAGGCGGAAGGCGTGGCGGACGCGGTGATCAAGCGGCGCTTCAAGCGCGGCGAAACCATCGTGGAGCAGGGCGAAAAGTCCAACACGCTCTACATCATCCTCACCGGCCGGATCCGCGTTGTCACCTCCGACAAGCGCGGCCGCGAAGTGATCCTGGCGACCCTCAACCCCGGTGACTACATCGGCGAGATGAGCCTGATCGACAACGAGCCGCACTCGGCCACCTGCCGGGCGGAGGTGCAGACCGACATGCTGACGCTGGGCCGCGCCGAGTTCGCGCGCTGCCTGCCGGAAAACAGCTCCATGTCGTACGCGATCATGAAGGGGCTGGTGCAGCGCCTGCGCCAGGCCGACCGCAAGATCGAGTCGCTGGCGCTGATGGACGTCTACGGGCGGGTGGCCCGCGCGCTGCTGGAGTTCGCCCAACCCGACCGCGAAGGCGTCATGACCATCCGCGAACGCATTTCGCGGCAGGACATCGCCAAGATGGTCGGCGCGTCGCGGGAAATGGTCAGCCGGGTGATGAAAGACCTGGAAGACAGGGGCTTCATCGAAACGCGCGAAGACGGGTCCATGATCGTCAAGGACCGGTTGACGACGCTCGGCTGATCGTAGGGCGCGGCTTGTTGCTGCGCAACGTCGCCAGCCGGGGTTTGCACCCCGGCCTACGCTAAGCTTCCGCTTGCGCCATGACGTACTCCCTGAACACCCTGACGGAGGCGACGCCCGCGGCGTCCGCCCCACGTACCGGGCTTGCCCGCTTCACCCACGAGACCGCACTGCTGCTGGGTGCGGTGGGCCTCGTGTTCTGGCTGCTGGCGCTCTTTACCTACTCGGCCCAGGACCCGGCCTTCTCCACCTCCGGCGCCCACGGCGCCGTCCACAACATGGGCGGCCGGTTCGGGGCCTTGCTGGCCGACGCCAGCTACTTCGTGCTTGGCTATTCGGTCTGGTGGTGCCTGGCCGCCGGCTTGCGGGCCTGGCTCGCCTCGCTGGCGCGCTGGATGCGCGCCGGCGAGCCCGTACCCGCCGGCAGCCGCTGGCTGCGCGGCCGCCTCGGCTTCTGGCTGGCGCTGGCGGTGCTGCTGGCTGCCAGCTGCGGCCTGGAGTGGTCGCGCCTGTACCGGCTGGAAAGCCACCTGCCCGACCACGCCGGCGGCGCCCTGGGCTACCTGGTCGGCCCGGCCGGCGTGCAGTGGCTTGGCTTTGCCGGCTCGGGCCTGGTCTTCGTGGCGCTGATGGTGCTGGGCGCCGCGGTGGTGTTCCGCTTCTCGTGGAGCCACGTCGCCGAGCGCATAGGCGCCGCCATCGACGGCTTCATCGAGTCGCGCCGTGAAAAGCGCGAGATCGCCGAGGACCTGGCGCTGGGCGAGCGGGCGGCGCGCGAGCGCGAGGAAACGGTGCAGGAAGAACGCATCGAGATCGAGGAGCACCACCCGACGCCGGTGCTGATCGAGCCCTTGCTGGTCGAGGTGCCGAAAAGCCAGCGGGTGGCCAAGGAGCGGCAGAAGCCGCTGTTCTCCGAAATGCCGGACAGCAAGCTGCCGCAGGTGGACCTGCTCGATGGCGCCAGCGGCCGGCAGGAAACCGTCTCCAACGAAACGCTGGAGATGACCTCCCGCATGATCGAGAAGAAGCTCAAGGACTTCGGCGTCGAGGTGCGGGTGGTGCTGGCCCAGCCCGGCCCGGTGATCACGCGCTACGAGATCGAGCCGGCCACCGGCGTGAAGGGCTCGCAGATCGTCGGC